>JAULVH010000040.1:0-3742 GCA_032111105.1 Burkholderiaceae bacterium
CACGTCGACCGGGTAGTAGTAATTGTCGAACCCGATTTACTACGGCTTCACCGTCACGTATAGAAATCCCGCAGGAAGCTTTTTGCCAAACTTCCAATACACCCAATACAGCTGCACAACCGGGTATATCCACATCAGTGATGGCAGAAAATTCGATTTGAAAATCATGATGGCGCAAACCCAATTGCTGTAATTGCTGCAGAGCAGGCAAACTTGCTTGCGAAAATTTTCCACGAAAATTTAATAATGGAAGTTCGGGCAGTGCAAGCGTGAGTTGGTCGTCATGTACTAGCGGCTGCCATTGTGGTGGTGACGTTTCAAATTGTTTGGCGTAGGTAAGTGCCAGGTGATCAAAAAATTCAGGCTGGTTTTCAGCTAAGGCCAGATCAAATAGCATCCACCAGGCTAACTCTTGATCTTGCTTAGTACCGTTGAGCTTGGTGCCATTAGATTGTGTAGCTAACAGTAAAAGGTCTTTGGCGTCGTGTGACTGACCATTAGCAAATAAGAGCGCTGCCTCGTCTATGGCATGGGTTAGCGTGGAAATACTATCTATTTTATTTTCGGAATGACTTTGGAGTAAGGTGACATTGCCGAATTCGGCAGTGATTTCGGATTCGATAGTATCTATTTTTTGAGACGTGGCACGAGCTTGATCGATCGATGCGTTTTTTTTATCACGCACAGACTGTAACGTGGGCTTTATAAAGCGGCCTAAGATTTTCACGATCTATACCAGCCTGATAGGAGTCAAATAATTCGCGTCGAAAGACTAGATGATCACTTTGTATGGCTACCAGGTAATCATCTATCTTGCGAATCATTACATCCTTGATGACATGCCATGTCAATTCAACTCAAGGCAATCATGCTGATTGCCAGGCCCGTTATACGCAATCAACGCGTATAACGTGGCGTGACTTACACGTTGAAATTTTACGTACAGATCAAAAGCGGGTCCGAACACCTAGAATAATGCTACGCCCGGGCTGAGGAACGTAGTCTTTTAGCAGGGAAGTAGAGAGCCGGATTTCTTCGTTGAGAAGATTGCGCGCAATCATGAACCAGGTTAAATCAGTGGTTCCATAGCGTTGCGTGAAAGACAGATTGGCGTCTACGTTGGTGTAAGCTTTTGTTGTTGTCTCTTCAGAAATGACTGTGCTTGCAATGCGATTGTGTCTATCCGCATGAAGAACCGATAACGAGGAACGCCAGCGCTGATCTTGATAGCCTGCAGTCAATCCTACGCGGCTTGCAGGCTGCAAAGGCAGGTTGCCCAGGTTGTCCAGGGTGCCACGCGAGCTGTCAACAAAGACTCGTCCATACCAGCCTGTTTCATACAAGTTATAGCTAAGCTCGGCTTCTACACCTCTGAGAGTAGCATCGCCTTGTTTGAAATTTCGATCGCGCAATGCGCCATCGGGATCAAGATTTATGCTGCCAATAGCACCGTAGATAAAATTACGGACTTTATTTTGATAAACATTGGTTTTCCAGCGTAATTTATTTTCAGTTTTTTGCAACGATAGCTCAAGATTGTTTGACGTTTCTTTTTTCAGAGACGTATCGCCGACATCGTAGGTTTCGGTAGGATGATGTGCGCCTCGTGAATACAATTCTTCAGCAGTCGGCGCGCGTTGTGCAATCGATGCTGTCGCACCCAGCCCATAGCCAGGAATCACTGACCAAAGTGCGCCGGTTGAAAATGAGCCTAAATCGTAAGAGCGGTTAACACTGCTCTCGGGCTTGCGCGATACGGATTCTAGTCGGCCGCCGAAATTAATTCGGGTTGTGCCAAAGTCGCGCTCTTCCAGGAAGAAGCCAGCCACAGCCATGGAATTGGTGCGTGGTACGGTGGGATCTGCCCCCTCAAGATTGGCGGCTTTTGTTGTGGCCTGTTCAGTTTGAACACCAAATTTTCCTCGCCAGCCCGCAACGGGCAAATGACCTAGCTCCCATCGTGTTTCAGTCGATTTATTAGTGAACCGAACGTGAGGATCGGTCCCATTTTCCAGTTCGGTGTGCTTATAGTCTGTATTACCTAATCGTATGCGCAATGAATCAAATCCATCAAATGGTGATTTGATTAAGGTGTCTGCATCAATGCGTGTCCGATTAAGATCGATACGTGATTTTTCATCCGCGCCGTGTATGCCATAGAGCTTGTCTAGCGTGGCGATGGACAGGCCTGCATAGCCCCAATCTTTGATGACAGAGCCGCCGAAACCCAGACTGCGTTCGCGGTTACCAGAAAAACTTAACCTGCCAGTATCGCCGTCGCCCAACACGCTGCTGTTGCCCGGTATGCGGTAGTCACCTGCATGAGTTGTGTTGCCATCAGCATGTAAACCTATTGTTCCGGTAGAACCATCGGCAGAAAAACTAGCTCCTACGCCGCGATCATTGCTGTTGTAGCGAAGCTCAGTTTCACCGCTGGTTTTTCTTTCTAATGAAGTAGCGATACGGTCATTGACTATATTAACCAAGCCGCCAATAGCACCCGAGCCATAAAGCAACGCGGCGGGTCCGCGCAGGATTTCAATTTGTCGTGCGGTCGTACCGGTGCTTCCTACGGCATGATCACTGGAGATCGCTGAGAGATCTCCGTTGCTCATCCCATTTTCCAGTATCTTTACGCGCGGTCCATCGAGGCCACGAATGATGGGTCGAGATGCGCCTGAACTAAAACCCGACGAAGTAACACCTAATTCATTACTGAGTGTTTGCCCAATTGAGCCACCTAATTTGTCGCGCAGTTCGTCACCTGAAAGTACCTTAGCTGGCGCGAGTATCATGGCATTTTCACTGTATCCAAAAGGATCGGCAGTCACAATGACCGAATTAAGCGTTTTATTATTTTCTTGAGCAAGGCTGGGCAGGACTACGCCAGCAAACGCGCAAACCATGGCTTGCGCCAGATACGATAGTCGTAAATTCATGTAATTCTCCACTGATCATGCAGGAGCCAGCGCTATAGATCGCTAGCTAAATGTTGGCTTTGTTATTTCGTGATGCTCAGTGGAGAGCGGGCGGTGCGCGAGTAGAGAAGAGTGCGACGAAAATTCGCTGAAACCCAAAGCACATGGCGCTTGCTACGATGTAGCAGGCTGGCGCGATGGCTATGATTTGGAATGTGGCTACCGTGAGGCTGGCGCCTAGTGTTCCCGCTTCCAGCAGTGTGCAGGAATGACCAGCGTGTTGGTGATCAAAACATCCGGCGTAGGTGTTTTGCGTGCTCTGTAGTGATTGGGGTTCTGACTGAGCGCCCGCATGACTAATTGCGTGAGCGTAGCCTAACCACTGAGCAAACAACAAGCAAAACACCAGCCATAGAGCCGCCGTAAGGGTAGGGCTGCCTGGGGGGCTGATGCGGCGATACAGACTCACGCCGGTCTTAATTCACGGATGTTTAAAATCATACGTAAATATAACATTACATTTCTTTGCAGTAAGGCTTTAGTCACCGTACATTTTCTGCTTGAGCTCGCGGCGCTGCTGAGCCTCAAGAGAAAGTGTGGCAGTCGGCCGTGCTAGCAAACGCGGTATGCCTATGGGCTCACCCGTTTCTTCGCACCAGCCGTAGTCGCCCGCATCAATAGAGAGTATCGACTGCTGTACTTTTTTTAGAAGTTTGCGCTCTCTGTCGCGTGTGCGTAATTCAAGTGCGTGCTCTTCTTCGATAGTGGCGCGATCTGCTGGATCCGGCACAAGTACAGTTTCACGCAGATGCTCGGTGGTTTCT
>JAULVH010000040.1:3752-10774 GCA_032111105.1 Burkholderiaceae bacterium
CAAGGCTTCGCTTGCACAAAGAACTGGAACTATGCGTCAAGGCCAAGCTGGTTGAACTCGCGCGGGCGCAACCCCCGGCATTAGGACAACAACCACAATCAACACAAGCGCCGCTGGGCCGCGTTCATGTAGTCTTTCTCGCCCATCTTGAGGAGCTGTTCCTCAGTGATGGGTGTGCCGTCGTTGACGGCTGGCTTCAAAGTTTTTGTAGTAGTTGCCACGTCGCGTACTTTCGTAACTGCTGATCTGTCAATTGTATCCAGTATGTCAGTGGCATTTTTGCTCATGCGCATGGCAGACTGGTTGTTTGCTTGGACTGTCTCACTAATCCCTGGGGGATGCCCTGAGCAAATCGGCGGCTATTGTAATCGCATTGTCGGCTGTTTAGACAAGCTTTTCATAACTTTAATGTGATTGACCGGGGCGCCGGCTAAAAACTTATCAAAAACGGTAAGTGGCGGCTCGCTTTTGAAAAACCTATGCAGCTTATACCAGACATTGCTGCAATCCCTCAATGAATATGGGGCGTGGAAGCGATTGGCCTATAAAAACGATTTTACTTCCCCTGACTTCGTCGGGCGACCAGGGTGCGCCCAAATCGCTGCCCATGGTTTGATGGACTCCCTGGAAAATCACCTTACGCGAGGCACCCTCCATCCACAAAATGCCCTTATAACGCAGCATGCGAGGGCCATACACTTGTATCAGTTGGCCTATGAAGTCTTCCAGGCGCGCGGAATCAAAGGCGCGGTCGCTGCGAAAGACAAACGCAGCGATGTCATCGGTGTGGTCGCCCGCATGGTGTCCGGAGTGATCGTGGGCATGCTGATGGTGCTCGTGATGCTCGTGATCGCAATGGTCATCGCAGTGGTGGTCTTCTTCAGCCTTAAGAAAGTCGGGATCGATTTCCAGTTTGTCGTTCAGGTTGAATCCGCGTATGTCCAATATCTCGCCAATAGGCGCATGGCCAAAATCAGTGCGCCCCAGCGGTGCGCGAGGATTGATACGCCGCAGTCGTTGCTCAAGCAGGGCCAGATGATCTTTGTCGACTAGATCTAATTTTGATAAGAATAGTCGATCAGCAAAGCCGACCTGACGTTGGGCTTCTTCAAATTTATCCAACTGCTGCATGGCGTTGCTGGCATCAACGATAGTAATTACGCCATCGAGCAAGTAACTGGTAGCGATTTCTTCGTCCATGAAAAAAGTTTGTGCCACGGGTCCAGGGTTGGCGAGGCCAGTGGTTTCGATGACCACCCGATCAAACATTAATTCACCATCACGACGTTTTTGTGCGAGCTGTCCTAGTGCAGTAATCAAGTCGCCTCGCACTGTGCAGCAAATACAGCCGTTGTTCATTTCAACGATTTGTTCGCGGGTCTCTTGCACTAAAATTTCATTGTCGATATTTTCTTCGCCAAATTCATTTTCTATCACCGCAATGCGCTGCCCATGTTCTTCATGCAGTATGCGGTTCAAAAGAGTCGTCTTACCGGACCCTAAAAATCCAGTCAATATCGTAGCGGGAATGAGCGACATGGTCTTACCTTGAATGGCTAAAAAGTATGTTTATGGAGAACTTGTTACAGGGTTGGTTAATCCTGTGATGTTTGTTTTTTTGCTCGCGGATGGGCAGCATCATAGACATGGGCTAAGCGCTGAAAATCCAGTGATGTGTATACCTGCGTTGATGCAATGGATGAATGGCCAAGCATTTCTTGAACGGCTCTCAAATCCCCCGACGACTGCAGCACATGAGAAGCAAATGAATGTCTCAGCATATGTGGATGCACATCGGCAGGTATGTCGAGTGCTTGCGCGTGCGCTTTAATACGAGTTTGAACTACACGCGCTGTTATGCGTTGGCCGCGAGAGGTAATGAACAAGGCATGAGTATCAGCGCCAGGTTTTGCACTGACTACGGTAGCTCTGCAAGACAGCCACTCGCGCAGGGATGTTAATGCGGCTTCACCCACAGGAACTGTGCGGCGTTTATTACCTTTGCCGGTAACGGTCACTTCGCGATCATCAAGATTTAACCAACCCAGAGATGAATGTTCGCGTGTATCTGCATATTGAACATCGAGCCCGATTAATTCAGAAACCCGCAGGCCGCTTGAATACAATAATTCAAACATTGCACGATTACATAGTTGTTGGGTTTTGTCGGCAGCGGTATCAGAGTCAGTCGATCGCTTGCCGCTGACCAGTCTTACGGCATCATCGACGCCTAATGCTTTGGGCAGTGCGCGAGCTCTCTTGGGGGCTTTGACGCCATCGGCTGGATTAGCGGCAAGTTGATGGTGTGTCGCCATCCAATTAAAAAATCCTCTCCAGGCGGATAACTTGCGCGCTATCGAGCTGGGAGATAAGCCACGTCCATGCATTTGAGCAGCAAAACGACGTATATCAATAACTGTAATTACAGTCAGAGCATGAATTTTTTTCTCTCGACTTAAAGCCACTAGCTGCTCGAGGTCGCTCTGGTAATTTTCTAGCGTGTGCTCGGATAACTTGCGCTGCGTTTGCAAGTAGTGCAAATAGCCAGAGAGATGCTGCTGGTCAGCAGCGTTGACAGAGAGTTCTGCGTGGCTATCCATGCACTGTGGCGCTGGCAATCTCGCCGATCTGCCGTAAAAAATGCGTATCCATGTCTGCAGTGAAGCGAGCAGCGTCTGGTGAGCCCAGAATCAATAAGCCAAAGCTGGTTGCAGCACCTGTCGCGCGCAGCGGAATTAACGCAACTGACTTTACAGAGTCAGAGTCGGTCAGCCATGTCACACCAGGTTTACCTGCTGAGGTGCCGCAATACGGAGCGGCTTGTTGAGTGGCGAGTGTTTTTGCTGCTTCCAGATCGGGCGCTTCGTGCCACGATGCAGGCAATCCGACCGAAGCATCCCATACACGCAGACTGGCAGTAGGTACATTAAAGACGCCTCGCAGGCTGTCTAGCATGGCTTCGGGTTGTTGTTCTGCGCGAGTGGCAAGAAGTTTTAGCGTCCATTGATGAATTTTCACCATGATGCCGTCATTATCTTTGGCAAAGCGAGACTGGTTGACGAGTTGGAGTTCCAGGTTGCGGATTTTTTCGCGCAACACTTCAACTTGCCTCTCTTGGAGAGACACTGTACGTCCACCGAGAGCAGTCGTTAGCTTAAAGCTTGCAATCAGATCGGGATGTTCTTCGAAAAAATTAGGGTGATCTTCCAGGTACAGTGCAACGGCGTGGGCTTCTGGGGTAACAGTCATGGTGGGTAGTCGGTAGTCAACAGAAATTCAGGAATTACCGAATTGTAGCCGGGTATGAAAAAGGTGCGTAAATATAAAAAAGGGCACCCTTGGGTGCCCACAAAACTACAGAGGAGATTAGACGACTAAAAAATCCAGCAAATCAGTTACGAGCTAGCAGGAATGTAAACGTGCAACCCTGCAACTGGTCAGCACACTATCCCTTTAGCCCGCGTAATACCTTGATCAAAATATGTGGCGTATTCCCAGGTTGAGTGCTTTATTACCGTTGCCAGTTTCGGAGTTATTGCCAACGGTAAGAGCGCTATTAGTTCCATTGTTGATGCGTCCCCAGGCAGCATAAAGATTGGTGCGCTTAGACATGGTGTAGGTATAGCCCAAAGCAAACTGGTTTGCATTGCCTGTCATAGCGTCTTCTCCATCCTTGTAGATGTAAGAAGCAATGAACGTATGTTTGTTGAATGGCACCTGGGCACCTATCAGGTAGTCTTTGCTCTTGCGACGAATGGGGGCATATATCGCTTCATCGTTGTTCGTGAAAGCGGCAAACAGTTTGGCGACTTTCACATCCCAGTTTGCGGCCAGTATCCAATTGGTTACATCCTTGGTTTCAGGCAATGTTGTGGCGGAGTCAGTATTTTTTTTCAGATAGCCCAATCTAACGTTAACCGGAGCAGCGCTATAGCTGAGAAAAGCGCCTAGTTGCCGACTTTTACCGTTGCTGTCGGGTTGCTCGCCAAATCCATAAGCTGCTTCGCCGCTAAAGCCTGCGAACACGGGTGAGGTGTATTTCACGGCATTGTCCATGCGGATGTTTGAGCCCGGCATCATCATGTTTTGTGCTGCGCCTGCCATGCCCGCCGCGAAGGGATCACCGACCAGCATGGTCAAAAAGTAAGGCGTGTACTGGCGGCCCATAGTGACTGTGCCCATATCGCTTTGCAGACCCACAAAACTTTGGCGTGCGAATCCTAAACCTTGCGGAGCGGGACCTTGGTTAAATCCGCCTCTATCAGCAGCGATACCGGTTTCCAGGACAAACAGCGCTTTCATGTTGTTGCCCAGATCTTCGGTGCCTTTAAAGCCTATGCGAGTACCCGATTGCGCGCCGCTGGTGAGTTTGTTGATGGTGCCTGGCGGTCTCGGCGTGGGGGGAGTTGCGACCGGGCCTGTAGGGCCCCCGCTCTCCTGCACAAAGCCCATATCTACTATGCCGTACATTTCTATTGATTGTGCCTGCGCGGCACTGACAAACGCGCCGGCCAATGCCAGCGCAACGAGTGACTTTTTCATTATTTATCCCCATATCGAAGTTTTGTTGAGAATCCGCACGGGTCGGATATGAGGAACAATAATTTTTAAAATGGAAACATCGTTAAGTTCGGTGGTCTTGAAAAAGGGCTTTGGGAGGAAAAGAGATTTTTACCTCAGCCCTGTTGTTTTATTGGCACTAACCGACGTTGACTCTACCCCGCCTCAAAGCGCAAAGTTCAGTTCTTATTTTGATAACACCAGAACGGCGCGTTCACACCTACTCAAGCTCAACAGCGAGGGGTGTGGTTCATTCATACGAGAAGGACTACGCCAGTATTTGCGCGTGTGTTTCTCGAGGCTTATTCAGGGCAGTCCGCTATTACTCATGGCCAATCGAGAGGAATTACTCATCATTCGAGCTGCACGCGCAGGTAAAGCGCCTGCCCAGCTCGCCCTAGGGAAGCGTTATTTGTTTGGCGGCGGAGGCTTGCCTCAAAGTCATTCAACGGCGTTGCACTGGTTACAAAAAGCAGCAGAAAATAATCAAGCCGATGCGTGGTTACTAATAGGTGCAAACGTTCCGTTTGACGTCGCTCAACAAGCCCACGATCCGTTGCGCGTCGCGTTCTGGTACGAGCGAGCGTTTGATGGAGGTATTGCTAAAGCAGGTCTGGTGTTAGCACTTTTAGTTTTTTCGTCATGGGCTCGTGCGGATATTTCGCTCAAACAAAAAGCGATGCGCGCACTGCAGGCGGCGGCTGAAGCAGGTTTGCCCGATGCACAATGGTTACTCGCTCAACAACTTGGTATACGCGAAAGCAATGGCAATCTGCGTCAATTCGATGCGACTGCGGCTGACGGTGAACAATTCAATGCGGCAGTTGAATGGGCTATGCGGGCGGCCAAGGGAGGAGTAGTTGATGCTCAATATGCGCTTGCAGATTGTGCATGGGCTGCATCAGATTATTTGAAGTTTTTGCTCTGGGCTTTGCCGCTGGCCCAAGACATAGAACGACGCAACAGCAAAAACGAGCTACGCCGGCAGGCATGTACGAAAACTGAATCTGAATTACTCGAACGATGTGCGCAGGCGCTATTGATGACGTCCGATCCTAACAGTCGGTTAATCGAACATTATTTGAGAGTCGCCGCAGAGGGAGGGCAAGGCAGTGCTCAACTCGCTTACGGCTTGTGGATTGCACGTATGGATGAAAATGGCACGCGCTTACAGCATATTAATGGCGTGGCTCATTACAAAAAAGCGATACGTTGGTTATCGCAAGCGGGTGAAAAAGGCGAAGCAAAAGCATCGTATGCCTTGTCGCGTATATTTTTAAAGCCTGAGTTTTCGCGGCGCAGTGTAGGCGAGGCACGCAAATATTTAGAGATGGCTGCCACGGACGGGCATGTGCGCGCTCAGATAGAAATGGGATTGGTTGAATGGCGCCACCGCAGGCTAGACCCACGTTCAGACATCAAGGCAGTTTATTGGTTGTTGAAGGCGGCAGGAAACGGTAACGAAGAAGCTCAAAAACTGCTCGATAAAATTGTGCCGCCTATACGTAAGGCTGAGTGGGCACATATCGCTAAAAAAGCATTTACTCGCGAAATGATTAATCAGTATCCCTTCCTGGCGGCGCGCATAGATCTTGGTTATTTGTTTGGCTTAACTCGAGCAGAGGCACTGCTCATCGATGTGCAGACAGCCGATCATGGGCACTGCTTAGAAATCGATATACGCGAACAACACCCACGTAGCAGACGCAGACTGATACCCATACTCACAGGTGATCAGAGGCAGGTAGTTGATCGTGCCGCTCGCGTATTTGATACGGCAGACGGCACCCCTATGAGTGTTGAGGGAAATTATCGCCAGCGGCTGTACAGATTTCGTAGCTTAATGAGTTTGCGGCGTGAGAATTATGACCCACGGTTGATGCGCCGATGAACTATACAAAGTACACAAAACCATACGACGGCATCAGATGTCGATAGTGCCCTCAAACACACTGACAGCAGGGCCAGTAAGCATTACGGACTGACCTTGCCCTTGCCAGCTTATGCTTAATAACCCGCCGCGTGTTGAAACGCTCACGGGTGAATCAAGAAGGCCTAATTCAATTCCGGCCACAACCGCTGCACAAGCGCCGGTACCACATGAGAGGGTTTCACCTGAGCCCCGTTCGAATACCCGTAATTTAATTTGCTGTCTGTCGATAATTTGCATGAAGCCAGCGTTGACACGCTGCGGGAAGCGCGAATGATGTTCAATAACGGGGCCATCTACCGTGACGGCTGCGGCATCCACGTCAGGAACTAGTTGTACTGCATGAGGGTTACCCATAGAGAGCACGGCTAGGGGCACAACTTTGGTGTTGATCTCTAAGGGCCAGACTAAAGTGGCATGCTCTTTTGATGGTGTTAAACCGGTAGATACGAAGGGTATTTTAACCGTGTCAAATATGGGTGGGCCCATGTCGACGGTAATGCGTCCGTCATCTTCAAGCCGTGGCGAGATA
>JAULVH010000040.1:10784-14495 GCA_032111105.1 Burkholderiaceae bacterium
AAATCCAGACAGGGTTTCAACGCGAATATCACGGCGCTCAGTAAGTCCTTTGTCGACCACAAATTTTACGAATGCCCTCGCCCCATTACCGCATTGTTCGACCTCGCTCCCATCAGCATTAAAAATTCTATAGCGAAAATCCACATTGGCCGTGGTTGATTTTTCAACGACTAAAATTTGGTCGGCACCTATGCCAAACCGACGATCAGCAATAGACCGACACTGTTCGGATGAGAGACTAACTGCCTGATTAATCGCATCTATAACAACGAAATCATTACCGGCACCGTGCATTTTTGTGAATTTAATTTTCATCGTCTATCTTAAAAAGTAGCGCTCACTAGGAGTGGTGTTCAGTGGCTTTAATAACCCGACATCAGAAAAACGGGAAGGCTTAATCGGAATTTTCTCATGGTGAGCGGAACTCAGCCTAAAAAAGAGTTGCGAAGACGGCTTGAGTAAAAAAGTATCAGATACACAAGTCAATGTCTCCGGCATCAATACTATCAACGGTGCTCCGGATATCAACGAATCCGTGCTGAGGGGATGGTTTAGACAGTGAATCAGATCTGACTCACTTAATCCATCTATTCTTTTGAAAGGCTCGCTATGAGCACTCCGCCACTAACCCGTCAAAAATCAACCGATACCCTAAATTCAAGTAAACAAAAAGCAGAGAAAAACTCTCCAGGTAAAAATGGACAACAAACTGCTGAAACGTTAAAACATTAAACCCGCCTAGGTTACAAAGAAAACTCCCGCAGCCTAATTTGCAACTTGCCTCAGACGGCAATCACATCAGTCAACTGCATACCGAACCTGTTAAAAAGCTAGCGAGCAGCCCTACCTCTAAAAACAGCGATAGCAACGTATCGCCAGACATAACAACAGCCTCATCATCGGAGCTTAGCTTGGCTGCACTATCGGGTGCCGCTGCAAATTCTTCCATTATTTCTAATTCGTCTACTAACAAAAGCGGCGGCAACCTAAATTCGGCCACTGATATTACTTCGCCTAATGGAAAAATAAAAAATGAAGTAGATGCATCAGAGCTTCCGAGGTCGTTAGGTCAAATTATTGATCTGGGATTCCAGAAAGATTACATACTCAGCCCTGAAAAATTAGCCCGTCTAATGGTAACCGTAGAGAGTCACTGCGGTAAAAAATCAGTAGGTGCTGACAAAATCAACGCAATTTTTCGAGAGCCGCTATTCATCGCAAATTATCAGGGTACTTCAGCAATGGTGTACAAAAAGATAAATATGATGGAAAGGTTTTGTGAGCCTTTCATGCAGCATCACCTTGATTCAAAAATTTTGGACGAGCTGTTACAAAAAGTGATGCGTGAATATGCCAAAGTGGCAGATAAAGTAACCAAACTAAGTGAAAATTTACGCCCAGTAGAACAAGTAAATCACCCCGAGGTGGTAGCGCTGATGACAGGAGGCCCGCTGAACGCGATTAAAAGTTTGTTTTCCCCAAGGTCGAAATCCACATCGGGTTCTACTGCAAAGCATGTGGACGCGTCGGCGGAGGACGGTGGTTTCCATGAGGAAGAAACCCGCAAAAGTAAGATGCAAAGAAATAGGATAGCGAGATTGAATAAATTTTCAAAAACTGTCGGTTTAAATTCAATTTCGACTAATTTTTGTATTTTTATAAGAAATAAAATTATCGATCTAAATGCAAATGACCACAACTTGTTCACAAAAGTTCCAGTGAGCTACTGCCATCAACAATTAAAAATTTTTACAGTTGAAGAAGGTGCAAAAATTGCAGACCCAGAGCTGATTAAAAAAATTGAGCAATCGTTGAATTCTTATTCTGAAAATTTAGAAAGCGACAGCGACGAGGAAAAATCACCCTACAAGTCATCCCTCCAAGGGTTGGCGCCAGCTTCAAGCTCTGGCGATATATTGAACGAAGCTACCCTAAAGAAGCATGGCGATACCGCTGCGAAGCTATCGTTAGCTGGGGAGGATAAGAAAATCAATGAAAATAATAGCGCGGATCAGGCTGAATCAAATGGGGTTTCTGAAAAAACTGAATCCGACAGTAGTACATCGGTTGAAACCGAACAAAGTGATGACTAAGTGGCGCGTTAGCTGTACAAACTCGGCATACCTTCCGGGCGAGTTTTAAAGCGTTTGTGCGACCAAAAATATTCGGAGGGCGCTTCCAGTATGCGCTCTTCGATAAAGGAATTCATGTAGCGAGTGGCTTCATCGATATCGTTGCCCGGGTAGTTTTCCCAAGGTGGGAAAAACTTTACTTCCCAGCCACGATAGTCTGGCTGAAAACGCGTAATCACAGGAATGATTTGGCCTTCTGTGGCCGCTGCAAGTCGTGCAGGTGCGGTCAAGGTCGCTGCAGGTATGCCAAAAAATGGTACGAACACCGATTCTTTACGGCCGAAATCCATATCCGGCAGCATCAGGAAAGGCCGGCCGCTGCGCATGGCGCGAATAATGGGTTTAATGCCAGCGTTACGCGCCAGCAGATTTCGTTCATCGGTCGTAAAGCGTAATCTGCCTTTGCGAAGTGCTTCATCGAAAATTTCACTGTGCTGACGTGTATAGATAGAACAGGCGGGCCCCGCCATAGTGATCGCTGTGCCAGCGACTTCTAAGCACACAAAATGAGGGCACAGAAAAATAGTGGGACGTTCTTGCGCTATTTTCATGGGCACTGCTGGCGTGATTTTGATTAATCTGCGCAGCCGCTTAGGTGACGCCCACCAAAGTATTCCGCGTTCCAAGATGCTGCGTGCATATCCTTGAAAATGCGCGCGAGCGATAGCGATACGCTGCTTTTCTGTCATCTTAGGAAAACATAGTCGCAAATTGGTGAGCGTGATGTGACGCCGCTCTGCGACAACGATAAATACGATGCTGCCTATAAGTTTGCCTATGCGTCCCAGTATGGGCAGCGGTAGCCAATGCAGTAACCACATGAACACCAGTAGTAATCTCATGATGACGAACTCGTAGCTGTCACTGGCGGCCTGCCTTTGTAACGGTTGTAACTCCAGAAGTATTGTGAGGGGCAACGAGCTATTAAATTTTCCATCGCGGCGTTTAAGATACCTGCTTGTTCTTCCGGCGTTCCCGTTAATGTCTGATCGAATGGAACAAAGTGCACGCCATAGCCTTTACCGCGAGGCAGACGTTCGGCATACGACAATATAAGAACCGCGCCACTCATGTGCGCTAGTTTGGCCGGCAGCGTCATGGTGTAAGCAGGTTTGCCAAAAAAAGACGTCCACACACCCTCGCCAGCGCGTGGTACCTGATCGGGTAAGAGTCCAACAGAGCCGCCCTTGCGCAGGGTTTTAAGTAGCGTGCGTACGCCAGACAAGTTGGCAGGTGCTAGCGCTAATCCAGAACGCTCTCGTGCTTTTTGCAGCAATGGCTCAAGCATGGCCATGCGCGGTGGGCGGTACAGTGCGGTTAATGGTGAGCGACTCGCTATGACTTGCGCAATGATTTCAAAACATCCCAGATGCGGTGTCAAAAAGATCACGCCGCACTTGCTGTCGATGGCCGATTGGGCAATTTGCCAATTATGCACTTGAGCAGAACGCAAAACACGCGCTGGCTGACCGCACCAGATGAAGGGTAATTCCAGAAGACTTTTGCCGGATTCTGCGATGGCGCGACTTAGCACCGACAGATAACCTGCGTGCGTTAAATTTAATTGGATACGCTCTCG
>JAULVH010000040.1:14505-28535 GCA_032111105.1 Burkholderiaceae bacterium
AGAAGGCGTAGGTCAACCAACCCGCAGCAGCACCTAGTGTATGCATTAGAGGCAGCGGCAATAAAGCTAAAATCTGGAAAAAGCGCAGCAGCATGCGGAGAAGGTAAACAGAGGTTTTGCGCAAATCGTGCGAGACGCGTAAAATACCACGAAAGTTTTCACCGCCGAGTTAATCAGACAACTTGCGAGGCGGTCTACAAATTTCGCTAAAGCGTCGCAGGCTCGAAAGATTGCCGCGACACGTTGTCAATCTTTTCAACAGGAGCTTGCATGTCACACGAATATCTCTTTACTTCCGAATCGGTGTCCGAAGGTCATCCGGACAAAGTCGCAGACCAAATTTCCGACGCTATCCTTGATGCCATACTTGATCAAGATCCCCGTGCGCGGGTAGCCGCTGAGACGCTTTGTAATACCGGTCTAGTGGTGCTCGCAGGTGAAATCACCACAACAGCGAATGTGGATTACATCAAGGTAGCCCGCGATACCCTCAAAAGCATAGGCTATGACAACACCGACTTTGGTATTGACTACCGTGGTTGCGCAGTCATGGTCTGCTATGACAAACAGTCACCAGACATTGCACAAGGTGTCGATGAAGGTAAAGGTATGGATCTTGACCAGGGCGCGGGTGACCAGGGCCTGATGTTTGGTTATGCCTGCAATGAGACGCCTGAGTTAATGCCAGCAGCGATTCACTATGCGCACCGCATCGTTGAGAGACAGTCGCAATTGCGTAAAGACGGCCGCTTGCCTTGGCTGCGTCCGGATGCAAAATCTCAGGTCACACTTAAGTATGTCGATGGCAAGCCAGTTTCCATCGACACGATAGTTTTGTCGACTCAGCATGCGCCAGAGATGGAACACAAGCAGATCGAAGAAGCCGTCATCGAGCAAATTATCAAGCCTGTCGTTCCTAAAGAATGGCTCAATGGCACGCGCTTTTTAGTTAACCCTACCGGTCGTTTTGTCATCGGCGGTCCGCAAGGTGATTGCGGTCTCACAGGCCGAAAAATTATAGTCGACACCTACGGCGGCGCAGCTCCTCACGGTGGTGGCGCATTCTCGGGCAAAGATCCTTCCAAGGTTGACCGTTCAGCTGCGTATGCAGGTCGTTATGTGGCAAAAAATATAGTCGCAGCAGGCTTAGCTGATCGTTGCCAGATCCAGATCTCGTATGCCATCGGTATTGCCAAACCAACGTCGGTCATGGTGACGACGTTTGGTACCGGTAAAGTCAGCGATGAAAAAATCGAGGCATTAGTGCGCGAGCATTTCGATTTGCGTCCTAAGGGCATAGTTCTCATGTTGGATTTGCTGCGCCCCATTTATTGCAAGAGCGCAGCCTACGGCCACTTTGGTCGTGAAGAGCCTGAGTTCACATGGGAGCGTACTGACAAGGCCGCTGCATTGAAAGCAGCTGCTGGTCTCTAAGAAGTAATCTGCAGTCGTTAAAGGGTAGGCTAGCGTTGCGCAGCCTGCCCTTTTTCTTTGCGCAGAACAAAGCGGTAAATCCCACTCATTTTTCAGCAGTAAAAAAATTACCAGCTGATACAGTCAGGCTCATCGTTCTGTTGCAGCTTGGCTTACATGCTTATCCTTTTCCGGCAATGTGTACGGATAGTCGGCGTTTTAATTTTCGTCATTATTTTTCAGCTGGCAGGTGGAGTAGTCGTGTTTGCACAAACTCAGACTCCAGGGGTAAAAGCTGGGTTACAGCCTAAAGCCTCAAGCTATCTAAGTGCGCCCAGCGTTGTTGATCGTTTAATCATCACACCCAACATCAGTCGCGGAAGACAACTCACAGAGCAACTCGAACGTCGTAACGACGGTCATTTAGCCAACATCGCCGAAGTACCGCTACGCATAGAGAGGCAACTTTCCGGAAAAGCACATCTTATTCAATTAGATAAGGCAATCTCTGCAGAAGAAGCGCGTTCGCTCGCAGCAAAGCTCACAACCCATCGTGAAATTGAATCAGCTGAACCTGATTTGCTCATGCAAGCCCATGGGATGTTTCCGAATGACCCTGGTTATTCAGGTTCGCCAGGGCAGTGGCATTTCATGACGCCGGTTGCCAGTAATTCAGGTGGTGCAGATCTGCCACCTGCATGGGACATCACACTGGGCAGTGGAGCGATAGATGTTGCTGTGCTCGATACGGGGTATCGACCGCATTCGGATTTACAGGCGATGTTGCCGGGCTATGATTTTGTCAGTAGCGTCACGATGGCAAACGATGGCAATGGACGTGATGCGGATGCGAGTGATCCGGGTGATGCTGTTCGTGCCAATGAATGCGGTAACGGATGGCCTGCTGCACGATCAAGCTGGCATGGAACGCATGTCATGGGCACCATTGCTGCACTGATGAACAACGGCTTGTACGGCACGGGCATGGCACCTAACGTGCGGATAGTTCCAGTTCGCGTGCTAGGTAAGTGTGGCGGATACACCTCCGACATTATTGATGGAATGCGCTGGGCCGCTGGCTTAACTGTACCTGGCGTACCCAAAAATGCTTATCCGGCACGCATCATCAATCTGAGTTTAGGTATGGCAGGTTCGTGTTCCAGAGCGTTTCAAGCAGCCATTAATGATGTTAATGCCGCGGGTGCTATGGTGGTGGTCTCGACTGGAAATGGCGGCTATAGCGAAGTGAATCAGCCGGCTAACTGCAGCGGTACGATGGCGGTTACAGCTCATAGTATCGATGGTGATAGCGCAGATTACGCCAACCTCGGTGTGCAGACGCTCATAAGCGCACCGGGTGGTGGTTGCGGCACTCTGGCTCAGAATTGCGTTGAACTCTACTCAGCCAACGGACTTGGCGTTTATTCACTCGGGAATACCGGCACTAGCAGTCCCGCAGTCGATGGTTATTCAATTAAATACGGTACCAGCATGGCAGCACCGCATGTAGCCGGTGCGATAGCTTTGATGCTCTCGTTAAATCCATCGCTGACTCGTGATGAAATAGTTTCATTGTTGCGTGCATCGGCGCGACCTTTTCCGAACGGTAGTGCGTGTGTCATGCGAGCTAATCAGGGCATGTGTGGCGCTGGTCTGCTTGATGTGTACGCTGCACTGATAACGATAGCGCCAACTATTTTTATAGACCACGCAAATCAGGTAGTAGCACCAGGTACTAACGTTACGCTGGATGCTACGGCGGTTTCTCCCGGAGGCAGCCAAGTCGTCAGCTATGCCTGGCAGCCGTCCGCGTCAAATAAATTTCCGCTGGTTTTGTCGAACGCAAATACTGCGAGTGCCAGTTTTGTCGCGCCAGCCAGCGGTGTGTATCAATTTGTCGTGGTTGTAAAAGACAGTAGTGGCGCTACCAGCAGTGCCAGTGCCAGCGTACGTGTTAACAGCGCTCCGGCAATACAAGCGGTTGCTACTCGTCAGGTCAATGCCGCTGCTGCGCTAACGATCAAACTACAGGCCGCAGATATCGATGGTGATAAACCTGTGTTTCATGCGCTCTCATTGCCCGATGGAGCCAGCTTGAATGCGGCCGGAGTTTTTAGCTGGCCCAGCGCTGCACCTGTGGGGACACACACGATAAGCGTAGCTGCTAGTGATGCGTATATTTCGAGTGCGCCACTTAATTTTACGGTTGAGGTGTTGCAGGGTAGTCCGGCGGTGGCCAACGCGAAGACGAGTGGCAGTTCGGGTGGTGGTGGGTCGATGGAGGTGGAGGGCTTGCTTGCTATGGCTGCACTACTATGTATGAGCAAGCGTCGACCTTCGCGCTAGGTTGGCATTCATCAAGTTGCACTATTCCATAGATAACAGTAGTCATCAGCGCATATATTTTTTTGCGATCGTGGTGATGTTTATGATGTGTATATCGATTTGCTCCGCCTGCCCACAATCACTGCCACTACTCATGTGGAATCGCGAGGCAATTACTGCCGGAGAGTGGTGGCGTTTGTTAAGTGCGCACATTGTTCATCTGGATAGTCGTCATTTGCTGCTTAATTTGATCGGACTGCTATTAGTTGTTGAAACCTTGTGTCAGAGCATGAGTGCGCGAGAACTAGTGAGCTTATTACTGACGTGTGCGTGCTGCATTAGTTATTTATTGCTGTATTTGCAGCCGACATTGCAATGGTATGTCGGTCTGTCTGGCGTACTGCATGGTGTGTGGGCCGCCGGTGCTGCGTTGTGTTGGATGGGTTCGCAAAAACGCTTGGCCTTTTACGCTTGGCTGGTGTTGTTAGTGAAACTAATTTTTTTAAATCATGGCATCTCGACTATGCCTGTAGTGCCTGTCGCACATACGTACGGCGTAGTATCGGGGCTGGTTTGGGCGAGCTTTTGGTGGCTTAGTGAGCGAAAAGTGATTTTCGATTAAAATACGGCCAGTCAAGGAGCGTTGCGACAGAATTCCCACTCTGCCAGGCTTGACGTTTACACAGCAACTGCGCTCACGTTACTTTTTTTCTAACGAAAGGAGGGCGTGATGAGCGCCGTATTAAAATCCGCGAGTACCCTTGACTACCACGTAGCCGATCTCAGTTTAGCTGAGTGGGGTAACAAAGAAATCCGTATTGCCGAAACCGAAATGCCAGGCTTGGTAGCGATTCGTGAAGAGTTTGCCTCTGCACAGCCGCTCAAAGGTGCGCGCATTACTGGTTCGTTGCACATGACGATACAAACAGCCGTACTGATACAAACACTCGAAGCACTGGGTGCTCAAGTTCGCTGGGCTTCATGCAACATATACTCAACGCAGGATCATGCTGCTGCTGCAATCGCTGCAGGCGGCACACCAGTATTTGCCTACAAAGGCGAAACACTGGATGAGTACTGGGATTACACCCATCGCATTTTCGAATGGACTGATGGTGGTTATACCAACATGATTCTCGATGATGGTGGCGATGCCACACTGCTGCTGCACCTCGGTACACGCGCAGAGCAAGACATCAGTGTTCTGGATAATCCAGATTCCGAGGAATCTGTTTGCCTGTTTAATTCGATCAAGAAAAAACTCACAACCGACAAAACTTGGTATTCAACGCGCCTGGCCCAAGTCAAAGGCGTAACAGAAGAAACTACAACCGGCGTGCATCGTTTGTACCAGATGCATAAAGAAGGCAAATTGGCTTTCCCGGCAATTAACGTTAATGACTCCGTCACCAAATCGAAATTCGACAATCTTTACGGTTGCCGTGAATCGTTGGTTGATGCCATCAAACGTGCTACCGATGTCATGATCGCTGGTAAGGTCGCAGTAGTGGCCGGTTACGGCGATGTGGGTAAAGGTTCGGCACAGGCACTGCGTGCATTGTCAGCGCAAGTGTGGGTTACTGAGATTGATCCGATTTGTGCGTTACAGGCAGCGATGGAAGGTTATCGCGTTGTGACTATGGATTACGCAGCAGAACATGCTGACATCTTTGTTACAGCTACAGGTAACTATCATGTGATTACGATTGAGCACATGAAGAAGATGAAGGATCAGGCCATCGTTTGTAACATCGGTCACTTTGATAATGAGATTGAAGTTGTCGCACTCAAGCAATACGAGTGGGAAAACATCAAGCCTCAGGTCGATCACGTGATTTTCCCTGACGGCAAACGTATCATTTTGCTGGCTGAAGGTCGTCTGGTGAATCTGGGTTGCGGTACTGGCCATCCTTCGTACGTGATGAGCTCGTCATTTGCAAATCAGACGATTGCGCAGATGGAGTTGTTTATGCACACGAAAAATTATCCTATCGGCGTTTACACTTTGCCTAAGCACTTGGATGAAAAAGTCGCGCGTTTGCAATTAAAAACTCTGAATGCTCAGTTGAGTGAGTTGAGTAAAGAGCAGGCGGATTACATCGGCGTCAAGCAAGATGGTCCATTCAAGCCTGAGCATTACCGTTATTAATAACCTGTTGATTTAGGGTTGTCGCAACGGTGATGTGGGATATAACAAGCTCCGCCTGTTACGTAGTAGCAGGCGGACTTGCCCTCAACCAAGATTTATCTATCCTTTAGACCATGCGGCTACTACTACTGTGGCTAATTAATACGCTGGCACTATTCGCTATTCCATTGCTGGTAAAAACTGTGCATATAGACAGCTTTTCCACAGCGCTTGTGGCATCGCTGGTTCTCGGGTTGGTTAATACCTTAATTCGCCCTATTCTGATCATCCTTACCTTGCCGGTTACATTTCTCACATTGGGATTGTTCATTTTTGTGATCAATGGCCTGATGTTTTGGGCAGTAGCTGATCTTATCAAAGGCTTCCAAGTGGATAGTTTTGGAGCAGCCATGCTGGGAGCTATGGTCTACAGCGTTGCTTCATGGGCGTTATCTACGTTATTTATTCGAGATTAAATGATCGAATCATCCAAAGTATCTAAGCATAAATTCAGCGTTGAATTTTTTCCGCCGAAAACAACTGAAGGCGCCGATAAACTGCGCGCCACACGCGAGTCACTTGCGCAAATTAATCCTGAGTATTTCTCGGTAACCTTTGGTGCAGGTGGGTCTACCCAATCGGGAACACGCGACACAGTTTTAGAAATTCATAAGGAAGGCCACATCGCCGCACCGCATATTTCGTGCATAGGCCGTTCGCGCGCAGATTTGCGTGAAATTCTTACAGAGTACAAATCAGCCGGCATAAAACGACTTGTCGCTTTGCGCGGCGATCTGCCGAGTGGGTTTGGCGGTTCGTCGGGCGACTTTAATCATGCCAATGAATTGATAGAATTTATACGCGCAGAAAGTGGCGACTGGTTTCACATTGAAGCGGCAGCTTATCCAGAGATGCATCCACAGGCCAAATCACCGCAAGATGATTTGCAAAATTTTGCACGCAAAGTACAAGCAGGCGCTGATTCTGCAATCACACAGTATTTTTATAATGCAGATGCGTATTTCCGTTTTGTAGATGACGCACAAAAAATCGGCGCTAATGTGCCCGTGGTAGCGGGCATCATGCCGATTACTAATTACACACAACTAATGCGGTTTTCTGAGATGTGTGGCGCAGAAATACCTCGGTGGGTACGTTTAAAGTTAGCCAGCTTTGGTGATGACAGCGCATCTATTCGTGCGTTTGGTTTGGATGTCGTTACTGCGCTATGTCAGCGTCTGCTGGATGGGGGTGCGCCAGGCTTACATTTTTATTCGTTAAATCAAGCGGGCCCTACCACGGCCATTTGCCAGCAGCTTCGTTCTTAAAAAAACTTGGTACACAAGCTGCTCTTGGTATTCACCAACACCTCTTGCTAGTCGGTGATGATGACGTCCAGCGCAATGTCGTGAACCTCGGTTGCAAACGGCGTAAGACTCATGGCGTACGCTATCCCAACGGCCGTAGGTTTTGGTATTTGGGCTAGCGTGCGATCAAAATAACCGCCGCCATAGCCTAACCGAAAGCCTTCATCGTTGTATCCCAGGCAGGGTGCGAGTATGACCTCAGGCTGGATAATCGGGTCGTGTCGGGCTGGCGCCATAGTGCCGCTGGCATCACGTTTTAAGGGTTCGCCAGGTAGCCATCGAACATAGATCAGTGGCTGGTTTTTTTCCAGCACTACAGGCATGGCCAGCATGATCCCGCGCGAATTCAGGCTTTCATACAGAGGTAACAGTTCGGGTTCGCCCGACATGGCAATGTAAGCCCCCAGCGATGCTGGCTGATGTGTATCGAGCCATTCTGAAAGTCGCTGCAAAATACGTGCATCAGCTAATGATTTCGCTTCCTCACTCATGCTGCGGCGGGCGGCGATCAGCTGCTGTCGTAATTCCACTTTGTTTGACAGGGTTTTCATTGCTAAAAATAGCCGCCTTGATGTCTATAGGTCGTTATGCTGCATGGTATTCTAAGAGACTATCAAAGAATGACACGTATAGTTGTTATACCTCTACAATTTTTACAGATTTTTTTACTAGTTGCCCCTACATGAAAATTTCGGATGTTTCGATACAGCGTAATGCAGATCGTTTTTTTGCGTTCGTTACACAGTATGTTTCTGCAGTCCTGCTGGTCATGGTGCTTGCTACGCACGCCCATGGCGCTACGGCGATCAAGCGCGCCATTTTGGTAGGAGGCGGTGCCGATGCTGATTTCATTATGTTGCGTGATGCGTCTGCTCGCGGCGATATGGGCGAGACCGGTCGACTGGCAGCTCGTTTAACAGAGTATCCGATTCAATCGTACGTAGAGTACTACCGCCTTTATCCACGCCTGGTATCTACTCCCGAAGGTGAAATTCGTAGCTACCTTAATCGTTACGACGGTACAGCCATCGCTGATCGTCTGCGCAATGACTGGCTGCTGATTTTGGGGCGAGCGCGTGACTGGCGATTGTTTGATGAACAATATCCGCTGTTTGTTTTGAATGACGACTTGCAGGTCAAATGCTATGCACTTTCATCGCGTATAGCAAAAGGTGAGAACGTTGTTAAAGCAGCGCGAGAGTTATTAGTTCAACCTAAAGGCTATGGTGAAGCCTGCGTCGATTTAATACATCGCTTGTATCAAGACAAGCAATTTAGTGAAGCCGATATATGGCGTCAGATACGCTTGGCCGCAGAATATGGTGCCAGCCACACCGCACGACGCATTGCGTATTTTATTGATGTCAGTGAACGTCAAATTATGCCTGCCATTGATAGACCTTCGGCCGTGCTTGAGCGAGGTGCAGCAGGTTCTCAGGCGGTGCGTGAATTATTTATCATTGCTTTGGGTCGCGTTGCGAAAGACAACCAAGACAAAGCCGAACGCGCACTGCATAAATCATTATTTCGATTGAGTCATGAAGAGCAGTCTCAGGTCTGGGCGCAATTAGCCTTACCTGCATCGATTGCACTGTCAAAAGAAGCGGCTAATTTTTGGCGTAAGACCTGGGATGCCACCTTGTCGCAGGATGGTTATCAGTGGCGAGCACGCGCGGCTTTGCGTGACGGTGATTGGAGCATGGTAGCGCGCGCTATCGATAGCATGCCGCGTGATCTGCAGAAAGACGCGACATGGATATATTGGCGTGGCCGTGCGCACCTTGCGCAGCATCACACAGAAGATGCGCAAAAATTATTTCAAAGTATAGCGGGGCAGCACACTTTTTATGGACTATTAGCCGCTGAAGAGTTGGGCCAAAAACTTATCGTGCCTCCTCGGCCTCAGCCGCCAACAGCAGAAGAAATGTCTGAGGCGATGGCGAATGCAGGATTTCGCAACTCACTGAAATTACTCGACCTTGAACTACGCTTCGAAGGAAATCGTGAATGGAATTGGCAGTTGCGTAAACTCAGCGAGCGTCAATTGCTATCGGCAGGTGAATTCGCTCGCCAGAGCGGCGTTTTAGATCGCATGGTTACCACGGCTGATCGCGCCAAAGTGGAATCGGATTTCACTCAGCGCTTTCCTTCGCCGCATGACGACATTATGCAAACAGCGATACAACCCATAGGTTTAGATAAGGCCTGGGTGTATGGATTGATACGCCAGGAGTCGCGGTTTGTGAAAGCAGCGCGCTCTAGCGTGGGTGCATCAGGCCTGATGCAAATCATGCCTGCGACGGCAAATTATGTGGCACGCAAAATAGGTATGGCAGGTTTTTCGCTAAGTAATCTAAACGACACGCGTACTAATATCACCTTAGGTACCCAGTATCTCAACATGGTGTTGGGTAGCTTAGGAGGCTCGCAGACGTTGGCAACAGCTGCGTACAATGCAGGCCCAAGTCGCCCACGACTTTGGAGGGCGACGCTAGACAAGCCTATCGAAGGTGCAATTTTTGCAGAGACCATACCTTTCTCAGAAACGCGCGGGTATGTAAAAAATGTACTCGCCAATGCGACATGCTATTCAGCCTTGTTTGATACAAAGCCACCCTCGTTGAAATCACGTTTAGGCGTCGTGTCACCACGCGAAGCCATGTTGAACGAAATTACTGATTTACCGTGAGATAGGACAGATGCGACACGAATCTATTATTGTTATTGGTGGCAGCGGATTTATTGGCTCTCATATAGTTGCTCAACTCGCCGCCACGGGCCGTCGTGTCATCGTTCCTACGCGCAGACATACGCGTGCGCGCCACTTGTTGGTTTTGCCAACGGTGCAACTAGTTGAGATGGATGTCTTTGATTCATTGGCGCTAGACCGCATTGTAGGGCGCGCTGATGCAGTGATTAATTTGGTCGGTGTGTTGCATTCATCGCCTGGTAGCCCTTGGGGGCCAGCATTTGAGCGTGCACACGTAGATTTACCCCGGCGTTTGGTGGTGGCGTGTCAAAGACATGGCATCAAGCGTTGTCTTCACATGAGTGCTTTAGGTGCGGATGAGCATGGTACGTCCATGTATCAACGCTCTAAAGCTATGGGTGAAAAAATTATGTTTGATGCTACGGGTCTGGAAGTCACTTCCTTTCGTCCATCGGTAGTGTTTGGACCAGAAGATAATTTTCTGAATATGTTTGCCCAGCTCCAGTCGCTATTGCCCGTATTAGCTTTGGGCGGTGTAGACGCAAAATTTCAACCGGTGTTTGTTGGTGATGTTGCTCAGGCATTTGTGCAGGCGCTTGATAATCCTAAGACCATAGGCCAGACCTATGAATTAGTCGGTCCTCATGTCTACACCATGCGAGAGTTATTGCATCTGGTAGGAAGTTACAGTGGGCATATACGTCCCGTTATAGGGCTGTCAGACAAACTCGCACGAATGCAAGCATTCATGCTTGAGCACTTGCCAGGTGGTCCGTTAATGAGCCGTGACAATCTTGATTCCATGAAGGTCGATAACGTTGCCACTGGACGCTACGTAACGCCGCCTGAGTGGAAGGCGACACCACTCGAAGCAGTAGCGCCTAGTTATCTAGCGCGTGATTGATACGGATGGCGCCGACCTTCAAGACATATGTAGTAGGCGGAGCAGTTCGTGATGAGCTAATGGGTCTGCCTGTTAAAGATAGAGACTATGTCGTTGTGGGCGCTACGCCTGAGCAAATGAAGGCAGCCGGGTTTATTCCGGTTGGTAAAGACTTCCCTGTTTTTTTGCATCCCACCACACACGAAGAATATGCACTTGCGCGTACTGAGCGTAAAACAGCTCCGGGTTACGCAGGGTTTGCATTTCATGCCGCGCCTGATGTCACACTAGAACAAGATTTACAGCGACGCGATCTCACTATCAATGCCATCGCACAAGATCACGATGGTACGTTGATCGATCCGTGTGGCGGGCAAGCTGACATAAAAAACAAATTATTTCGGCATGTATCACCTGCATTTTCTGAAGACCCTGTGCGTATATTGCGTCTCGCACGCTTTGCTGCTCGATTTGCTGAATTTAGTATTGCACCCCAGACGGTCACTCTCATGCGTCACATGGTAGAGACTGGTGAAGTTGATGCGCTGGTAGCGGAACGCGTATGGCAAGAGCTAGCGCGCGGCTTAATGGAATTGCATCCCTCACGCATGTTTGAAGTATTGCGTGAATGCGAGGCACTTAAGCGATTAATGCCCGAGTTAAATTTGTTACTTGCAATTGATTTTGAAAAAGTAGTGAGCGAACTTGATTTAGTG
The DNA here is from genome assembly GCA_032111105.1 of Burkholderiaceae bacterium. GTDB lineage: Bacteria > Pseudomonadota > Gammaproteobacteria > Burkholderiales > Burkholderiaceae_D > Pernthalerella. The sequence continues at coordinate 26,048 of JAULVH010000040.1, forward strand.
GCTCACGCAGGCGCGACACTACCCGTACGTTTTTCAGTGATTGCGCATCATTTGTCTGATGAGCATTTGGTGGATGAATTATCCCGTCGATTAAAACTTCCTAACGACGTAAAAGAACTTGCCGTATTAGCCGCGCGCGAACGCGAGGCTATCCTCAAGGTAAATGAGATGCCGGCCGAGGAAATCGTAAAGCTAATCGAGCGTTGTGATGCACTTCGCAAGCCGGATCGATTTTCAGATTTACTCAAGCTAAATGAATTAATTTACCAACACAGCCATGGCGAGAATTCATTTTCTCAAATAGAGGTTTTGCAAAGTTCTCTTGAGGCAGCCAAATCTATCGATGCAGGAAAGATCGCTGCATCCGTATCAGTTAATCATCCTAAAAATCCCGCTCAGCATATTGCGCTCGCAGTACATGAGGCCCGAGTGCACTCAGTGCAAACTCGCTTAGATGTCATGCGCACAAATAAAAAAACGGATCCGATGGGTTGATCGGATCCGAAACACGCCTACAGGGGAAGGCGTGGAGGTGTGGCCATCGGGTCACAACGGAGGAAACTGTAAGCCATCAATTTCTAGTCATTCAAGTTGACCTGATGAAACCAAATTAGTTCTCAGCGCGGAGCTCTTTCGCGCATAGGAATTTTCATTTCATCTTCGCTTAGCTTGCCATCTTTATTGGTATCTAACTTATCAAAATCGCGTGACAGACGTTTCATATGCGATGCCTCTACTTCAGTACGACTTAAGGCACCATCGCCATCTTTATCTGCACTTTTCCAGTGCTCGCGCATTTTTTCCCGCATGCCCTCACGGAATTCGCTGTGCATAGTTTTCTGATGCGCTTGCATTTCTTCTTTTGAAATAAAACCATCTTTATTGGTATCGATTTCATTGAACATGCTGTCGGCACCTACGCGTGCTTCTTCTCGGCTTATGCGGCCGTCACTATTTTTGTCAAACTTGGAAAATGTCGAGGGTGTAGTCGCGCCGTGCATTTCACTACCTTCGTGATGATCGGCAAACGCTAACCCGCTAAATACAAGCCCAGCGAGCATTGTTGAAATTACTCGGGTGTGGTTCATGATGTCCTCGTTGTCTTGGTGAGAGACATCATGGTGATAGATGCGCTATCTATTCAGACGAGAATTTACCCCTTGTTACAGATCAGTCGGGGCGTTTGAGGCAGTAGCGACGTAACAGTTACATTTTAGAGTTACATCAATAACCATACGCGTGTAGCAAAAATTGCTGGAATGCGTCAGCTGGTGTGCTGATTTCTCTTTCCGGATTCCAGAGCGCACCCACTTCCATGGGTGGCACAAGATCAAGTATAGGGCGCGCTTCTATGCGCTTACCTTCGAGTGACCAGGGACGAAATACCATGTCCGATAAAACTGTGACACCAAAGCTATGAGCCACCAATCCGCGCACGGCTTCAATGGAGGTCGTGCGAAATACGATGTTGGGTTTGATGCGACGCGATTTCCAATAGCCCAGCGTTGATAGTTCGGCTTCATCGGTCGTCACCATAATGTAAGGATGTTGCGCAATATCCTTTAGTGAGGGCGAAGCAATTTTGGCTAAGGCATGGCCGGGTGCAACCCATAGTTGTCGACGCGAGCGCACCAGCACCGCATGTGCAAAGCGCTCAAGTTTGTCTATGTTAGAAAGAATCGCAACGCCCAGATCGACTTCTTTATTAAGTACCGCGCGTTCAATCTCAGTTCTGTCCATGTCGCGCAGATCGATATCCACCTCGGGATAGCTGGCCCGAAAGCGTGCCAGCAGATCAGGAAGGAAATATCCGAGCACGGTGTAGGAAGCAGCAACACTGACTTTGCCGCGCAAGGCATTGGTGCGATAACGCGGCTTGTGGGTGGCATCGCGCACAGAATCCAGTATGTGGCAGGCATGGTGAAAGAAATCCTGCCCGTCGGCGGTCAGCGACACACCTTGGGCCAGCCGCTCAAAGAGGCGCACGCCTAGTTCTTTTTCCAGCGCCAGAACGGCGTTGGTAATGGCCGACTGCGAGACGCTTTCGCTGGTGGCGGCCATGGAAAACTGGCCGTTACGGGCGGCGGAGACGAAATAGCGCAGTTGGCGCAGGGTGACGTTATTAAAGGCCATGGTCTGGATAAGGTATGCGTTTTTCAGATACGATGCTTGCGTATTTGTGATTTTACGATACCTGGGGGTCTGCCTATACTTCATCTGGCAAATAGGCACTCGACCTATACTGGCGGGTACGTAGTCATCGCAAATTAGTTTCGCCACATAGCAAAATTATTGGGGATAGTTATGAATGCACCATTGGACAGGCAGCAGGCACTGCAGCCAGACGCGATTTCCCTGGACGATAAATACACGCTCGATCGTGGCCGTGTTTTTCTGACTGGCACGCAAGCCATTATTCGCTTGCCCATGATGCAGCGACAACGCGATCTCGCTGCGGGCTTAAATACAGCCGGGTTTATTACCGGGT
>JAULVH010000040.1:28545-35488 GCA_032111105.1 Burkholderiaceae bacterium
TCGGTAGACCAAACAGCGGTTAAGGCGAAAAAATTCCTTGATGCTCATCATGTTCGCTTTCAACCTGGCGTGAATGAAGATTTGGCAGCCACCTCAATTTGGGGCACGCAGCAGGTAAATTTATTCCCAGGTGCGAAATACGATGGCGTGTTTTCTATCTGGTACGGCAAGGGCCCGGGTGTCGATCGTTCGGGTGATGTATTCAAGCATGCAGTCGGTGCAGGTACCGCACCTCATGGTGGCGTACTGGCATTGGCAGGCGACGATCATGCAGCTAAATCATCGACTAACGCGCATCAAAGTGAGCACATATTAAAAGCCTGCGGTATTCCTGTGTTGTTTCCGTCATCAGTACAAGAATATTTAGACTATGGTTTGCATGGTTGGGCCATGAGTCGTTACACCGGTTTGTGGATAGGTATGAAATGCGTTACAGATATCGTTGAATCCGGTGCGACAGTTGATATCGATCCTAATCGTGTACAGATAGTGATGCCCGAAGATTTTGATATGCCAGCGAGCGGACTAAACATACGCTGGCCCGACGGCATACTAGAGCAGGAAGAGCGACTCGTTAATTACAAGTGGTATGCCGCATTGGCCTATGCGCGCGCGAACAAACTCAATCGTGTAATTTGGGATAGCCCGAATGCGCGGTTTGGCATCATGACAGCAGGTAAGTCGTATCTCGATACCCGTCAGGCGCTGGAAGATTTAGGTATAGATGAAAACGTAGCGCGCGATATCGGATTGCGACTCTACAAAGTAGGAATGACCTGGCCACTCGAAGCGGAAGGTACGCGCCAGTTTGCTACCGGCCTGGAAGAAATTTTAGTCGTAGAAGAAAAGCGTCAGCTGCTGGAATATCAACTCAAAGAAGAACTCTACAACTGGCGCAATGATGTGCGTCCTCGAGTGGTTGGTAAATTTGATGACACCGGCGAATGGAGTAACACCCGTCGTAGCGGTCATGGTGAATGGCTGCTGCCCGGCACGTATGAATTAAACCCTACACAAATTGCGCGCGCAATCGCATCGCGTATTTCTAAGTATTTTGCCGGACATCCGGTTGAGCAACGCGTTCGTGAGCGTGTCGCGTATTTAGAGTCACGCGAGGCCATTTTAAAAGTCAGCGTCTCACCAAACGCACAAAAAGATCGCACGCCGTATTTTTGTTCTGGCTGCCCACACAATACGTCGACACGCGTACCTGAAGGTAGTCGCGCATTAGCAGGTATAGGTTGCCATTACATGGCGTTGTGGATGGATCGTTCTACCTCGACCTTTACCCATATGGGTGCCGAAGGTACAACCTGGATTGGTCATTCACCATTCACTACAGAAGAGCATGTGTTCGCTAACATCGGTGATGGCACTTACTATCACTCGGGCTTACTCGCCATACGGGCGGCGGCGGCAGCTAAGGTCAACATGACCTACAAGATTTTATTTAATGACGCCGTAGCGATGACAGGCGGACAGACGCATGATGGCCCCTTAGATCCACCAACTATTTCACGCCAAGTCGCTGCCGAAGGAGTGCGCCCTATCGTGGTGGTGACAGATGAGCCAGACAAATACCCATCCAATACCGATTGGGCACCAGGCGTCACTGTGCGTCATCGTAGTGAGCTAGACGAAGTTCAGCGTGAGCTGCGTGAAGTAAAAGGTGTGTCTGCGATTATTTATGATCAGACCTGCGCTTCAGAGAAGCGACGTCGTCGCAAGCGCAATACATTTCCTGATCCGGCTAAGCGCGCAGTAATTAACGAAGCAGTGTGTGAAGGCTGTGGCGATTGCAGCGTGAAATCGAATTGCTTATCAGTAGAGCCACTGGAAACAGAATTCGGTCGCAAGCGCCAGATCAATCAATCGAGCTGCAATAAAGATTTTTCTTGTGTGACAGGATTTTGCCCAAGCTTTGTGACCGTCGAAGGCGGTCAACTGAAAAAACCGAAAAAAGCTGCTGCAAAAAATGTAGGTGGCACTGCAGAATCAGCTTTAACGCGTGCGGCGGCTTTGCCGGCGCCAGTGTTATCCACATTAGAGCAAGCCTATGGTGTTTTAGTAACGGGCATAGGCGGCACAGGCGTTGTTACCGTGGGTCAGATTTTGGCTATGGCAGCGCACGTAGCGGGTAAGGCATGCAGCGTACTTGATATGAGTGGCTTGGCTCAAAAAGGCGGGCCGGTGATGTCGCATGTACGTCTGGCTGATCGCGATGATCAGATTCATTCCACACGCGTGGGAACAGGCGCTGCAGATTTGGTGGTGGGCTGCGATGTCATCGTTGCTGCCAGCAAGGATGCGATTGCACGCATGGGCGAAGGTAGAACGCATGCTGTTATCAACACCACGCTTGCTCCTACGGCAGCCTTTGTTAAAAATCCTGATTGGGTTTATCCCGATAGCGATGCTGCAGACAACATACGCAAAGCCTGCGGTGAGACTGCAGTAGCGGCTGTTGACGCAGGCAAAATTGCGACAGCATTAATGGGCGACTCGATTGCAACCAATATGTTTATGCTGGGTTATGCTTGGCAGCGTGGTTGGGTTCCTTTGGCTGAAGCAGCGCTTTTAAAAGCGATAGAGCTCAATGGCGTTTCTGTCGGTTTTAATCAGCAATCTTTCGCATGGGGTCGACTGGCCGCGCATGATATCGATGCGCTCCAAAAAGAAATCAATGTGCTCGCACCAGCGCAAGTAATTGAATTTAAGCGTGCACCGACTTTGGATGACGTGATTAGTCGGCGCGCAGATTTCTTAACTAACTATCAAAGCAAAGCCTACGCGAGTAGTTATCACCGCTTTGTAGAGCAGGTGCGCGCTGCTGAAAGCAAACTTGCACCGCAAGGCCCGCACAAACTCACAGAAGCGGTAGCGCGCTACCTTTTCAAATTAATGGCCTATAAAGACGAGTATGAAGTGGCACGTCTGCACAGCGACCCGGCATTTAAGCAGCGCATTGCTTCTATGTTCGAAGGTGATTACAGCATCAAATATCATCTTGCCCCTCCGCTGCTATCGGCCAAGGACACTCATGGACATTTAGTCAAACGCGAGTTTGGATCGTGGGTAGGTTGGGTATTTCCTGTGCTGGCTAAGTTGCGCTTTTTACGTGGAACCCGCTTGGATGTGTTTGGTTACACACAAGAGCGACAGAGTGAGCGGGCATTAATTGAGCACTACCGTGAAACGATCACTAGTTTGCTGCCACAACTAACGGCAGAAAATATATCGACGGTGGTGGCAATAGCTAGCGTGCCTGAAGATATACGTGGTTATGGTCACGTAAAAGAACGTCATCTGCATAACGCCAAAGAAAAAGAAGCTGAACTACTGAAAAAACTTCAACCCACTACGATCAACATTCAAGAAGTAGGGCGACAAGCAGCGTAAGTTTGTTTGCACTTAACTAGGTAAGCCCCCATGCACTGCATGGGGGCTTATTTTTTATCTAAGGCAGATAGTCATAGATGGTGGTGTGGGGTAACGGAGTGCGAAAGAGTGAGATAGAGTGCGCTAACCGCCGCGTGCGTTGCGCACTAATCCACGCTGTGGGTCGTAGCCGGCAGCAGCGATCATGTAAAACAAAATCGTCGCAACAATAATTACAACGATCGATAGCGTAGCCATCTGGCCGTAGAGTGCATGGCGCATCGCTTCGACAGCATGCGTGAATGGATTGAGCGCTGAGATACGATAAATCCACTCAGCACCCGCATCCTGCATACGCTGTATCGGATACAGCGCCGAGGATAGAAAAAACATAGGAAAAATCACGAAGTTCATCGTGCCAGCAAAATTTTCCAGCTGCCGTATATAGACCGATAGCACCAGCCCAAAAGCCGATAGCATCAGCGCGCCCAGTATGAGTGCTGGCAGCGCAGTCAGTACTTGCCAGGGTGAGAGTCCTATACCCCAAATCACCACTAAGATCATGAAGGCCAGCGCCTGTATTACTGACAAAAACGCTCCACCTGCCAGTTTGCACGCCAGCAGATAGCCGCGTGGCAGAGGAGCTGTTAATAGCAGCCGCATCACACCCATTTCACGGTCATACACCATCGCCAATGAGGATTGCATGCCATTGAAAAGACACACCATCAAGGCCAAGCCGGGAACCATGTACAAGCGATAATCAAGCTGAGGATTAAATGGCATCACACTGCCCAGATCGGGCATCTGACGAAATCCTGCAGCGAACACCACCATCCATAACAAAGGGCGCACCAACGACGAAGCAAGTCGGCCAGGCTGACGCAAAAATTTATGAATTTCCCGGCCTGCAATCGCTGCAAGCGCCAATCGGGCATGAAGTAATTTCATGGCTTGCCCTCCGCGCGAGTTAAGTGCAAGAAGGCGGGTGTTAGCTGCGTGTGCCCATTTAATTTGATTAATTCTTTCGGTGTGCCGTCAAAGCGTGTTTTACCTGCGGCCATGACGATGATGCGGTCTGCTGATTCGGCTTCATCAACCAAGTGAGTCGCCCATAACACTCCCATGCCGCGTTCACGACACAAGGCTTTTACATCGGCCACGATGGTGGCTCGTGATGCAGGATCAATACCGACAGTCGCTTCATCCATCAGCAGCAATGAAGGATCAGAAATGAGTGCGCGCGCAAGTTCTACTTTGCGACGCATACCACCAGAAAGCTGGCGACATAATTCAGTTGAGCGATCAGACAATCCAAATCGATTAAGTAAGCCATCTATACGTAGACGCGCTTCTGCGCGAGGTATGCCGTGCAAATCACTTTGAAATTGCATATTGGCGTAGACGGATAAATCCAGATCAAGTGCAGGCTGCTGAAAGACGATAGCTAATTTTGATAAGGCCGCAATAGGATCTTTGCCTATGTCTGCTCCAGCAATGCAGGCGTTACCTGAATCAGCCACAAACAAACCCGAGAGCATTTGAAACAACGTAGATTTGCCAGCACCATTGGGTCCGAGCAGAGCCACAAATTCACCGGAGCGTACGGAGAAGCTCACGCCATCAACGGCTGCACGGGTGCCAAAAAATTTACTCAGATTGCTTACGGCTAGCATATCGGGAAACAAAGAAGCATCGGATGACAAGCGAACTCCTGTTATTTTTATCGTGTGCAGCGATTGTAACGGTTCGCTAGCAAGACTGCCGATGCCGGGTTTATTCAACCAGTTCGGTTTTTAGTGATTGCCAAGGCTTGCGTATACGCCAGTGAGCTATCCACGCTTGCGGCATGACGGCAACGAGTGCGCCCACATCAGTCACCAGTTCACCCAGTTGCGCACTTTGTATACGCACACCGTTAGTGAGTGCTGGAAAGCGTCCGAGAATTTCGGCCTGAACTAAAGGCGCAAGCAATGCTTCGTTCTCGCGCCAAACGCTGCCACCCACTAAAACACAGTGTGTATCGAGTGTGACGATTAAGTTATACAGGCCACGACCGAACCAGCGCGCTGCCTCATGCACTACGTTTAGTGCGGCGGGATCGCCTGATTTCGCAGCAGAAAAAAGTGTATCTAAACGCTGGCCTGTATGAAGGCTAAGGTTGCGGCCACCCACCAAACCTTCCAGATCGCCGACATTCCCGCAGCCACACAAGGCGGTTGAAACTTCTGAGAGCAGCATGTGGCCTGCATGACCGGCATTGCCAGATTTTCCTTGCAAGAGATGGCCGTCAACGCATAACCCAAATCCTATGCCGGTACTCCAGGTGGCATAAATTGAATTCGGTTCATCTAGAGCAGCACCGAAGCAGCGCTCACCACGTAACGCGGCAACACAATCATTATCGGTATGAATAATTGTGAAATGTTCGCGCAGAACGGATTCCAAGGGAATGAACGTCCAGTCGTTGGGTAAGTCTTTATTTTTCGCCAGACCACCACACAGATTGGGTGGCGTAAGACCCAGCAAACCATCACGGCAATCAAATGGCCCGCAGCTACTAATGCCTATGCTGCGTACGGTAGAAAAATCTATATTTTTTATTAGGCATGCATGAGCGAGTAGCTCTAGGGACTGACGCGCAATAGCATCGGGTGTTCCGCTTTTGCGGGTTGCTTGCACTAGTCGTATGACAGGACCTTCAGCATTAGCCAAGGTGACAGCTAATTTACTGCCGCCTATATCGAGCGCACAAATAACTGATGTCGTCATGAAAAGGCGGGGACGATAAAAAAGAAAGGTCGTTTATTACTATGCAAACAAGACCATCCACTGAGTTCAGTGATGATGGTCTCGCGGTGCATGGTTAGCAGAGCAGCGTTAGCAGGAATTAAACCGTTAACGGCTTAAAGCGCAAACGCTTGGGCTTGGCACCTTCTTCGCCCAGACGTTTTCTCTTGTCGGCTTCGTACTCTTGATAATTACCGTCAAAGAAAGTAACGGTTGAGTTACCTTCAAACGATAGTATGTGAGTGGCGATACGATCCAAGAACCAGCGATCGTGAGAAATCACTAACACCGTACCCGCAAACTCGAGCAAAGCATCTTCCAATGCGCGCAGAGTTTCCACATCCAGATCGTTAGACGGTTCATCAAGCAGCAACACATTGCCGCCCATGAGTAGTGTCTTTGCAAGGTGCAGACGACCCCGCTCACCACCTGAGAGATTACCTACAATTTTTTGCTGATCCGAGCCTTTGAAATTGAAGCGTCCCAGATAAGCACGTGAAGGCATTTCAAAACGACCTACGGTCAAAATATCTGCGCCCTGCGAGATATCGTCGAATACCGTTTTTTGATCGGTGAGCACATCACGTGATTGATCAACCAGCGAGATTTTTACGGTTGAGCCAATAGCGATTTCACCGCTATCAGGTGTTTCTATGCCATTGAGCATGCGGAACAAAGTTGATTTACCTGCTCCGTTAGGCCCGATGATACCGACGATGGCACCAGGAGGAACGCGGAAAGAAAGGTTGTCTATCAGCAGACGATCGCCATAGGC
>JAULVH010000041.1:0-5443 GCA_032111105.1 Burkholderiaceae bacterium
CATTGAAGGTTTTAGTGCCGCGCAAATAGATGGCACAGAAGACAAAGACATCATCACCAAACGCGGTGACAAAGAAACGCATTACAAGGGTATGCAGTTTTTATTAAATCACGCTATGCCTAATGTTTATTTTCATATCACGACTGTTTACGCCATTCTTCGCCATAACGGCGTTGAAATCGGTAAGCGTGACTACCTCGGCAAAGTTTAAATAAAAAACTAACGATGCCGATGACTGCACCACAATCTACTTCAGGCCATTCATCGCCAATTACTCCAATAGCTACGGATAAGGCGAGCGTTTATTACGATGGTGGCTGTCCGCTTTGCAGAGCAGAGATCGCGACCTACCAGAAAATATCAGGTGGAGATACCTTGGCTTGGGTAGATGCGCAAGCGTGTGGGATAGCTGAACTTGGATCAGGTTTAGATCGCTCCAATGCGCTTGCGCGCTTACATGTGCGTCGAGCTGATGGCACCTTGTTGCAAGGTGCGGCTGCCTTCGCTGAGATTTGGTCTGCGCTTGCAGGTTGGCGCTGGCTGGCGCGCTTTGCACGTCTTCCGGTGGTTTTGCCATTACTCGATGTGGCGTATACGATTTTTTTACGCATACGACCTTTGTGGCGGCCTACGCCTGGCAGAGTAGACAAACTACCGTTGCAACTGCAACGCGAATTGCGTACAGATCATGCGGGTGAGACGGGTGCCGTTATGATTTACCGCGGCGTACTCGCTGTATCGCGTGATCCTGCATTACGCGAGTTTGCTCAGCATCATCTGGAAACTGAGAGTCGTCATCTTTTACTCGTTGAAGAGTGGGTTCCGTCGCGCTTGCGCAGTTGGCTCTTACCCTTGTGGCGTCTTTCTGGGTGGCTGACAGGTGCGCTACCTGCATGTTTTGGGCCGCGAGCGGTGTATGCAACCATACAAGCGGTTGAGACGTTTGTTGACCATCACTATGCATCTCAAATAAAACTTATCGATGGTTTGCTACAGCAAGCGCGTGACGACGGAAAAAATAATGAGGCTGCTGATAGGGTGAGTGAACTGCTATCACTTCGAGATCTTTTAGAGCAGTGCCGGCTTGATGAGGTCGCTCACCGAGATGATGCGGCGGGACGTTGGGATGGTCGTGCTGGTGTGTTGCTTACTACGTGGCGACGGATAGTAGCCCGTGGCTCAGTAGCTGCTGTTGGTGTTTGTCGATACGTATGAAGCGAGCTACCGTGCTATCCCTATGTTTTATCTCGAGGTCATCAACCATAGCTAGTCATGGCTTCTAAAATTACGAACACTCAAAAAAAGATCAGTGACTTATCACTCTTGGATGAAGCGACTATCAGCGAAATTATTCACATGGCCTTGAGTGATCACGTGAGCTTTTACCAAATTTCGGTAGTGCACGGGTTGACTCCCGATCAAGTCAAAGAAGTAATGCGTAAAAATCTTGCTCCGGGCAGCTATCGTGCATGGCGTAAACGTGTAAGGCAGTTTAGCGATCAACGCGCTACTTACAAATAGCCATAGTTAGCTTACTTAGCGTGCTTAGCGCAAAGCAGCCAATGCTTCTGCATCAAGAAATACACGTACACCTAGTGTTCCAGAATTACCCAGAACTGGCGTTTTTTTCAACATAATCTCTGCCGTAATAATCTGCGTGAACATCGCGCACGCTGCTGCTATGCGGGTGATTAATCGTTCCTGAGTTTCGTAGTGGCCGTCTTGAGCAAGCCTGTTTATTTCTGCGACGAGAGGGTCGTAATCAAAAACATGATGCATGCCGTCGGTCTTAATAAGAACAAGGTCAGTTGATATGCTCAGAGTCAGGTCTAGTAAGTGGGCATCAGGGACGACATCAGTCGGGCCATAAGTGCCTATTTGAGTTGGTAGCTTTAAATCCCTAAGTTCAACAGCGCTGTAGCTTTTCATTTTTTTATTTATGTTGATTCGTTGTTTTACACATAACGCTTAGGATTATAAATTTACCGTAAACTGTTTACTGTTTCTATACTTGCATAGGAATAGAATCGCTGTACTACTTGCTTTGTTAACCTTGCCCCACTTTGATCATTTTTGCTTTACACTTTGTTTGAAACTGGTTTTTACATTATTTTGCAGGATTGAAGTGTGTCGTAAAATACTTTGTTTGTCTGCATGGTTATTTGTTTTTTTATCTAATTAATTAATATCATCCTAATCTCTCATGCCACTATTCAAAAATATTCTTTTGGGTGCAGTATTTTTATCTCCTCTGTTGACGGTTACTCACGCCGCAGCACAAACTATGGCCGAGAAGCAGGCGCAGCAGCCCGTGCCTTCAGGAAGTAATTTTTTAGGCTTGGGCCTGGGGGCTATGCCTAAAACACCTGGTAGTAGTGACATGCGTGTCTTAGCCTTACCTGTTGTTCAATACAGTTGGGGCAATGTGGCTTATGTGTCTGGCCTCAAAGCAGGTGTTTGGGGGTTTAATACAGACGATCGGTCTTTGCGCATAGGTTTGTATGCAGAGCCACGTTTTGGTTATGACGCGAGTGATAATCCCCGCACTGCAGGTATGGCTGACCGCGATTTCGCAATTGACGCCGGTCCCAGCGTGCGTTGGACCACCTCTGCAGGTGTGGTCAATTTTGACTATGGATTTGATGTTACTGGTCGCAGCGGTGGACAGGTCGCACAGCTACAATTTATTCGCCCTCTAATTACCGATAGTACTTTTCGTTTAAATGGCTTGCTAAGTACCACCTGGCAGAACGCAGCCATGAATAACTACTATTGGGGTATGAAGGCCTCTGAGACGGTCGATGGTGTGGCGCGCAATGTGGGTTCAGGCGCAGGTCTTTCAGCAGGTCTTACTGGTCTGTATTCCATAGGCCCTAGCGGCGCACTGTTTTTTGGTACTTCTGTTAATCGTTTGTCGGATGCGCAAGCCAATAGCCCGATAACCGAGCGTGACTACACCTATGTGGTTTATCTGGGATACGGTTGGCGTCTTTGAGTAAGGCGTTGAATAAGAATTTAACGAATGACTATCTTTCTTAAAGCAGCCTGACGAGTACCCACCTGATATGAAACTACTGTGGCCAGCCCTTATAGTTATTCAGCTAGCATGGTCTGCTACTGCTCTGGCGGAATCAGTGGCGCCTTCACTGTATTGTGGCGCTGCACTTAACTATGTATGCACACCAGAGCAAGCACTGGCCCAGCAACGACGCCAGATGCAGCAGAGACATGCTGATACACGTTCAGACACTCAGCAATCCATGGCGAGATGGATGGAGCTGCAACAACGTCAGCGTATGCAAATGGAGCGCGAAGCCCTGCTGGTGCAGCCAGCAAGGTAGCCCCGCAGTACCCATAATTTAGAGACGGTTTTTTTTCTGTCTGAGTTACTGTTGCCAAGCCTAGCGTGCAGGGTAGTGAATGATTGCAGGTGTAGTGCCCAGCTATTTTAATGACTGAGCTATATCGATCACAAAACGATATTTCACATCACTGGTTTGCATGCGTTCATAAGCATGATTAATGTCATCGATTTTAATAATTTCAATATCTGACACTATCTGATGTTGCCCACAAAAATCGAGCATTTCCTGAGTTTCTTTAATGCCGCCCACCAATGATCCGGCAATACTGCGCCGTCCAAAAATCAGTGGCCTCGAATTGAGCTCCGATGTAGGACCTATGGAGCCAACGATACACATCGTGCCATCCACTTTCAAAAGATTCATGTAGCTGGTGACATCGTGCGGTGCAGGTATGGTGTTCAATAAAAAATCAAATTTTCCAGCATGTTTAGCGACCGCTTCTTGATCAGTAAACAAAAGCACATCATCAGCACCTAAGCGTTTTGCATCAGCAGCTTTATGCGCTGAGTTGGTAATCATGACGGTATGCGCACCCATGGCACGGGCAAACTTAATGCCCATGTGTCCTAATCCACCCAGGCCTATCACTCCCACTGTCATACTCGCTTTTACACCCCAGTGTTTGAGTGGTGAGTAGGTCGTAATGCCGGCGCAAAGTAATGGGGCAGCACCTGCCGGATCAAGAGTGTCAGGAACGGTTAATACAAAATGACGATCAACGACGATACTTTTTGAATAGCCTCCATACGTCACACCACCTTCATCAGCACTTGGGCTGTTATAGGTTGCTGTAAACCCTGCGAGGCAGTACTGCTCCATATCGGCCACACAGGACGAGCAGTGATGGCACGAGCCAACAAAGCAACCGACAGCGACGCGTTGGCCGATACGTAAATCTTTTACTGATGAACCCAGTGCTTTGACCGTACCCACGATTTCATGGCCAGGCACGATGGGGTAGGTGCTGCGGCCCCAATCATTTTTTGCGTAATGTATATCGGTGTGACACACACCACAAAACTCAATATCGATATGCACATCCTGTGCACCCGGCTCTCTGCGCGTAATGTGGTGAGGAACCAATGGTGCATCGGCCGCATGGGCTGCGAAACAAGAGACGGTCGTCATGGATGAAATCCTAAAAAATTGAAACGCTCTGCGTGTAATATCAGTACTAGATGACGGGGCACGCCAGAAAAATTAGCTATTTGCTACATAGTGGTTACACTAAAACTTATTATCCACTCAGTTGCACAATATAGAACTACACGCAATCGCGTGGTACCAATGCGGATAGAATTTAGCGGAGAACATAATGCATACCAATGACTATACATCGCCTGCAGTAACACAGCTGCGCGAAGACTTAGCCCTTGCGCTGCGCGCTGCAGCGCATCATGGTTTGGGTGAGGGCATATGTAATCATTTTAGTGTGGAGCTGCCGGATAACTCGGGTCGGTTTTTAATTAATCCGCGTGGTCTGTTATGGTCCGAAATACGCGCAAATGACATCGTCATGATAGACGGGCAGGGCGCGCGTTTGGCAGGCCACCATGAAGTTGAACCAACGGCCATGTACATACACGCGGCCATACATAGGCTCGAAGGTAAGGCTTGCGTACTCCATACGCATATGCCGCATGCCACAGCATTAACGTTAACTACGCAACGTGCACTCGACACAACGCTATCGCAAAACGCGATGCGTTTTCATGGCCGTATAGCCATCGATGAAAACTACAATGGTGTAGCGCTTAGCCATGTCGAAGGCGAGCGCATGGCAAACGTGATGCAAAGTGCTGATATTGTTTTTTTGGGTAATCACGGTGTGATCGTATGTGGCCCCAGCATTGCGTATGCCTATGACGATCTGTATTACTTAGAGCGCGCATGCATGGTCGAGGTATTAGCAGCACGCAGTGGTGCAACTTTGGCACCCGTCAATCGTGCGTTGGTGGATCAGGTGGCGGTACAACTCGAAGGAGAGCGCCTGCAGTCCAGCTTGGACAAAATCAAGTCGGAAGTCAGGTGTGGCCGCTGTGTGTGTGTGTGAGGCGTGGGGTGGGGTGGGGTGGGGG
>JAULVH010000041.1:5453-12351 GCA_032111105.1 Burkholderiaceae bacterium
CGCTCTAATCCCTTCTATTGCTTGATTAATTCGTCTAAAACTATTCTGTGTGTTGATCTTTCGGACCTATATGGCCACGTATCATCGCTAAACTAATAATCACGATAACCATCGCACCACCCAGCAGATTCAAGTAGGCATTGGCTCCGCCTACCGTAATCATGGCTGCGCCTGCAAATGAACTCACAAATGCGCCCATACGACCAAACGCCATAGCGGATGCAGCTCCGGTTGCACGTATTAACGTTGGATACATGTGCGCGCACAGAGCGAACAATGCACATTGCAGCGCGGTGACAAACAAGCCGTGAAATCCTAAGCCCCACAAGAAGGTCTCAGGTGCAGCGGTGATATTGACTAGCTTTAAACCAAACGCAGTGGCAGCCGACATCACAGCCCAAATAACCATAGGCCAGCGTGAGCCAAAACGATTAATCGCCAACGCGCAGAGTACGGCACCGATAACACCACCAAAGTTATATGCCGTTAAACCCATACCAGCGAGTGTGGGCGACAGACCTTCTGTGGTGAGCATGGTGGGCAACCAGCTGAACGCTGTATACAACGAGAGCTGGATAGCAAAAAAACTAATCCACAGCCAGGTGGTATCTGCACCGCGCCCGTGACGGAACAAATCACTAATGCTGCCGCGCTTGGAAGTTTCAATAACACCGTCGGTGAATTCAATAACATGGGTTACTTCATGACTCATGCGTGACATGAGTGCGCGTAAATCTTCCCAGCGTGACGATAGCCGTGCCATATATTTAGGCGATTCGCTCATGATGAATATCATGACCAGTGCGTAAATGATGGGCAGGCTGCCACCAATAAAAAAGAATGAACGCCATCCGTAGGCTGGCAATATCTGGCTAGCGGCTAGTCCGGCCAGCATACCGCCCAGGGGATAGCAAACGATGGCGGTGGTAACTGCCAT
Source organism: Burkholderiaceae bacterium (assembly GCA_032111105.1). Classification (GTDB taxonomy): domain Bacteria; phylum Pseudomonadota; class Gammaproteobacteria; order Burkholderiales; family Burkholderiaceae_D; genus Pernthalerella. The sequence continues at coordinate 6,391 of JAULVH010000041.1, forward strand.
GGTGCGAAATCGAAAAGGGATAAATTCGGCAGTTAAGGTTGTCGCTGCAGGTAAAGCCGCACCTATACCCAAGCCCGCAAAAAAGCGAATGATCGCAATCGATGTGACATCGGGTGCGAATCCTATCAGCATAGTTGCTGACCCAAAAATAAAAATACTGGTGATAAGAACAGGCTTACGACCCACCTTATCTGACAGCACACCGGCACTTAAGCTACCAATAGCCATGCCCATTAATCCACTGGCCACAGCAATAGAAAACGCAGCGCGCGTAACGCCCCATTCTTTGATGATTACAGGGATGGCATAACCTATCATCTGACCGTCAAATCCATCGAGTACGATAGCCAATGCAGCAAACAGATACGCCATTTTTTGTAAGGTAGAAAAATTACCTTCATCGATGGCCTTGCTCACATCAAAACCTGCCTGTGAACTGGGTGTTGTTACATCAGTCATGTTGCCTCCATGTAGCCGAATTTTTTCGGCTTATCGTTTTAATGTGATGCCGCTTGAGTTTGCACGCGGTTTACTGCAAAAATTATTCGCTGTCAGGTTGTCGTGCCGGATGAGCTGCAGCGATTGCTGGTACTGCTTCACATGCTTCATAAATAGCACGTAGTGTTGGATACACCTGGGTATCAACATTAAATCGTGCTGCACTAAACATCTGCGGTACCAGTGCGCAATCGGCCATAGTAGGTGTGTCGCCAAAACAGAATTTGCTAAGCGTAGGTGAGTTTGCAAGATCTGCTTCGAGTGCGCCAAGACCAAGCACTAACCAGTGTTTTATCCATTCCGCTTTATCATCTTCAGTAACACCGAGTTTGCCTGTGAGGTATTTCAGTACGCGCAAGTTTTGCAGTGGGTGTATGTCGCACGCGATAGCGAGCGTGAGTTGGCGTACGCGCGCACGACCTTGCAGTGAGTCTGGCATTAAACGGTTAGCTGGATATTTTTCATCAAGATATTCAATGATGGCCAGCGATTGACTGACATGAAATCCCTCGTCATCGAGTAGCGGAACCAGCTGTTGAGGATTGAGCGATGTGTAACTCTCTTTAAATTGCATACCGCCTTCGCGGGTCAGGTGCACTGAAAGGTAGTCATAGTCCAAGCCCTTGAGGTTCATGGCTATACGCACGCGATAAGCCGCTGAACTACGAAAGTAGTTGTGCAATACAAGTGCGTGTGTCGAGTTGGTGGTGTTTTTTGTATTAATCATTTCTAATTTTTAGAATAAGTCTATGTAAGACTAGAGTTCAACAAAAACCCGGTTTCCTTCAATTTTGACTGGATAAGTTTTAAGATCCTCAGTCAATGGCGCGCACATGGCCTTGCCATTACGTATATCAAATTTACCCTGATGCAGTGGGCATTCAATTTCATGGCCTTCTACAAAGCCATCACATAGCTTTGCGTTACCGTGGGTGCAGATGTTGTCTGTGGCATAGATGGTGCCCTCTACGTGATACAGGGCGATACTTTTGCCTGCAGTGTCTACACCAATAACATCGTCTTCAGGAACATCATCGGCTGCTGCAACGTCTATCCATTGGGTACTCATTGTGGATTCCTTCAAATTGGGTAAATGATGGAATTGGGAATCATCTCGCTATCATAAATACACAGGCGCGAGTTGAATTTCAATCCCGTTGAATCACGTGTGATGCGGTCAAGGTAACGCCCCACATTAAAGACCGTTGATTCGCCCGACAACTTGGTACGAAATACAGCGTAATTGGCTTCGGCGATAATCACGTTATCTTTTTCTTCTCTAATGATGGGTAGTCCTACGACATGTCGCTGATAGTAAGGATCATGGTAGAGCGTCTCGTGTATGCCATAGACACGATCTTTCAGCATATTTTTACTCAGCAGAGCGAGGGTACAAAGAGGAAAGCCACGATCATAATTTTCGCGTGGCTGAATTTTGTATTCGCACTCATCAGTAAAAAAATCTATCCATTTTTCCCACTGCGCGCTATCTACAGCAGCAGCGTAGTCGCTATATAAATGGATAAGTTCAAACAGGGTCTGGCTGTTGGATGATGTAGTCATGATTGTTATACCTCCATCACTTTGCGCCAATAGTTGTACATGCCGCGTATTAAGGTCTCTGTCACCATGTGATCGGTGTTTTCGCATTCATAGCCACCGAGTTCAGCCACTGCACGATGCGAAGGTTTTTGCTCGAATCCAAATTGCGAGAGTTCTATCACTTCGCCATCATCCGCAGATACAAATCCTGCAGGGCCAAACAGATTGGCTTGTATAAGACGACGCTGGGTCATTTCTTCGGTATCGTCTTCAAAGCCAAAGTGGGTCCAGACAAAATCAAAGGAGCCATGGCCGTTAGGTTGTATGTGCCGTGTTGATACGCTATTGACTTGCTGCTGAAAGATCACGCTAGGGAAAATAGTCATCATCACAGCCGTAGGGCCATTCCACCATGCTTCAGGAACAATATCGATTAAGCGTTTATCTTGAATCTCCATGTTTTCTTTAAAGCTGGTCACGCCTTGGGTGACATCGGCTTTTACGCCTCCGGTGCCACGGGTAGAAATCATTGCGGCATGACGAAAATGCTCATCCATTTTTAATTCAGATTTATTGTCTGCGCGCCAAAGACCGTAGGTTACAAACCAGGTGTGAAGCAAACCCGGATGGTAGGGATCTTTGATGTTCTCTTGCATGAGCTTCCAGTTGCCGGGTATGCGTTGACGGTTGTAACCCAGAATAGTCAGCTTGCGGCCACTAAACAGACGATCAAAGTAGGCCAGTATGGTAGGGCCAAGATAGTCTTCTAAAGGCTCGACATCATGATCAAATGAGGCAAACACCACGCCACCGCGTGTTGCAACTTTAAGTTTGGTCAGGCTGTGATCTTCTGTTTTGAATTCCTTGGGCATGCCGCCATTGACCTTGCCATCTTGTTTTACTCCACGGCGAAATGGCACACCTTGCAGATCACCTTTAAGCGAATAATTCCATTGGTGATAAGGACAGACTAATTCTTTTTTATTGCCATGACGCTCACGACAAAATTGCATGCCGCGATGAGCACAGACGTTTTCTACAACATGCAGTGATCCATCCATGTCGCGTGTTAATACGACGGAGCGTTCGCCTATGACGGTACGCTTAAAGTCGCCCGGGTTGGGTACTTCAGCTTCTAAGCCTATATAGCTCCAGTGAGCTTTATAAAAAAGACGGTCGAGTTCTTTTTTATAGATAGCTTCATCGGTATATGCCCAAAAAGGAATGCGGCTAGAACCTTCTGCTTCCCATACATGCGGTTGGCTAAACACCTCTGGCGAATTACCCATCGACTTCTCCTTAACAGCAATGACTTAGCAATTACTTAGAAATTATTTAGCAACGCGAACAACGATGTCACCAAGTCCATCGATATGTCCGTGCATAACGTCACCAGGCACAACCGCACCCACACCTTCGGGCGTGCCTGTCATGATGAGGTCACCAGGTTCCAGGGTTTCGTAGCGCGATAAATAAGAAATGGACTCAGCAACTGACCAGATAAGTTTGGCGATATCGGATGACTGACGTGGCTGATCATTGACGGTTACCGAAATCGTCGCTGTTGAAAGATGCCCTATCTGTGAGGCCAACGATATAGGGCCTATAGGCGCAGATGCGGTAAATGATTTACCGAATTCCCACGGACGGCCTTTATCACGCGCTTCTAATTGAAGATCACGTCGTGTCATGTCCAGGCCAACAGCGTAGCCATGTACATACTCGAGTGCCTGTTCTACAGGAATATCTTTACCACCTTTACTGATGGTGACCACCAGCTCTATCTCATGATGAAAATTATTCGTCATCGGTGGATAGGGAAGGGTAATTTCTTTTTCACCAGCTTGAACAACGGCACTAGCGGGCTTCATGAAAAAGAAAGGTGCTTCGCGGTCGGGATCTTTGCCCATTTCGCGTGCGTGAGCGGCATAGTTACGACCAACACAAAATACACGATTAACAGGGAAAAATTCATCACTGTTAGCAATAGCCAATGCGTAGGTGGGAGGTAAGGGAATAGCGTATTTCATAGTAATTCCTGTGAATTGAATGATTAAATAATTAAAGACGAGCTTCGCGCCATAGACCCAAGGCTTGTTGGATAGGGCGATCAGAAAAACTAAATAGCGTGGTATCACGCTGTGCTAAAAATTTGAGTGGCTGCCATGATGGAACAACAAAAATATCATCGCGCTGCAATTGCCATTCTTTGTCACCTACTGCAACGGTAGCTTCACCTTCCAAGCACACATACACCGTACCGTCCGTGCTTTGGTAGGGGCGTGTTTCAAATCCTGCCGGCAAGCGTTGAGTGAAGGCACCGATAGTTGGCATAGGCGATGCACCGGTGGCGGGATTAACGTAACGCAGCTTGTGCCCTAAGTGCGGATCGGGTGTTCCGGCAGCGATGTGGTTAAGCGACTCCATCGTACGCGCATAGGGATACACAAACACGCGTGTGGGTTCAGCCGGAGCTTGATAAAAATCGACAGGTACCATGTTGTTGCCATAGCGTGCTAAGGCATCACCTTCGGAGCGCACAGATTCTTGCGATGCGTTTTGAGCATGTTCTGCAAAACCAGCATCTAAAAAACGCACCACTGGGATATCGAGTCCATCGAGCCAGACCACAGGCTCATTACCCACGTTGCCATGATCATGAAATGTCCATGACGGGGTGATGATGAAGTCGCCTCTGTGCATAGTGGTGCGCTCGCCATCAACGGCTGTATAGGCACCTTCACCATCCATGACTAGCCGTAAAGCGGATTGTGTGTGCCTATGCGCGGGTGCGACTTCGCCGGGCAGTATGAGTTGCAGGCCAGCGTAGAGTGATTGCGTGATAGCCGACTGACCTGCAAGGCCCGGATTTTCTAATATGAGCACACGCCGCTCGGCTTGTTCTGCTGTGATTAGCCGACCAGCTTCTAAGACCGTGTCCCGCAAGTCTGAATACCGCCACAACGCTGCTTGCGCTGGGCTACTGGGTTGTTTAGGTACTAATGCACCTAATACTTCCCATAGCGGTGTCATGTGATCTTGCGCGATGCGATCGTAATACTGCTGTCGTTGACTTTGTTGAGCCGTGCTTGCTGTAGCTGCTGTGGTGGACATGTTGACTCCTTTAGGTGCCACTGGCGTAAAACGCATCGGCATAGACGTGCTGTTCTTGTATGCCACGCTGCTTTAATAAGGCGGCGGTTGCTTCAACCATGGGTGGTGCGCCACACACATAGGCGCGCCATCCATCTAAATTGGGGATGTCCTGCGCGATAGCGTCAGTGACTAAGCCGCTACGGTGGTTGGTTCCGCCTTTGTCATTGGTGGTGACTACTATATTGATAGTTAGTTTAGGGTGAGCCGCTTGCAAAGCCTTAAGCTGGTCTAAACCATAAACATCTTGAGGTGATCTAACACCAAAATAAAGATGAATAGGATTTTGCATACCCGCGGCAATCGCGCTGCGCAGAATAGACAAAATAGGTGCTAAGCCTGTGCCGCCTGCCACACACAGCATGGGGCCTTCATGACGCGTTCGAAGGTAGGCCGTGCCTAAAGGGCCGCTAACACGAATGGCGTCACCCACTTTTAATTGAGTAAATACATAACCGCTCACCCGACCATCTGGCACATACCGCACATGAAATTCCAACTCTTCATCTGCGCATACACTCGCCATGGAGTAAGGACGTATGTGTTCGGGTGTGAATTGCACACTAGCGTATTGGCCCGGCGAGAACGACAAGGGCTTACTCGGTTTAAGACGAATAATTTTTATATCGTGCGTAGCATCGGCAATCGCAACAACAGTCGCTTTGATGATTCTTGCCGGATGAGTCACGATTTCGTCGGGCTCAGGAATCTCAATCGCGCAGTTTTCAGTTAAAACACTGGTGCAAGCAAGCACATAACAGCCTTCGG
>JAULVH010000042.1:0-6388 GCA_032111105.1 Burkholderiaceae bacterium
GTGCACAAACCGAAGCTGCGCGTGCTTTGTCGTATGTGACAGCGGCTGCTTTCGATGCAGCGCATCACCATACCGATGAAGTAACTCGTAAAGCGAATCTCGCTTTTTATGACTTCATGGTGCCTATCGTTAAAGGCTGGTCGACAGAGATGTCGATAGATGTGGCCTCGACTGGCGTGCAAGTGCACGGCGGCATGGGCTTCATAGAAGAGACTGGCGCAGCACAGCATTATCGTGACGCTCGCATTCTCACGATATACGAAGGTACGACAGCGATACAGGCCAATGATTTGGTGGGTCGTAAAACGCTGCGTGATGGTGGCGAATTCGCAAAAAATCTGCTGACTCAGGTCTCAGCAACTGCAGCTGAATTGATAGGCTCGGGCGAGGTGGAGTTAATTGCGATAGGTCAGCGGTTGGCTGCAGCCAGCGCGGATCTTAAGAGCGTGGTTGAGTTTATTGCGGCTAATGGCAAGTCCAATGTGAAGGCGGCGTTTGCAGGCAGCGTGCCGTATCTGAAAATTGCCGGCATCGTTTTTGGTGGTTGGCAGATGGCGCGTGCGGCCATGGCGGCAAATGCCAAGCTTGCAGAAGGAAGCAGCGATGCCACTTTCTATAAGTCCAAGGTAGCAACCGCCCGCTTTTTTGCTGATCACTATCTCACGACTTCCTCAGCTGCTCGCATTGCTATCGTTGAAGGCAGCGCGGGTGTACTGGCACTTGCAGACGAACATTTTTAATGGGCAGTTAAGCCACGGCGTCGTGGCTTAACCGTAAGCGCCGCCGGTGAGCATGAGATCAAAGGCGCGCGCAATTACGGTGAGTAAAAGAGTCGCTCCATAAAAAAGATTTAAGACCATCATCAAGGGTATGGGCCAGCGGCTGTTCGTTTTTAAATCGGATTCTGCGTTGTACCTCGCATCCCACTTTTCATCTGCCATTAAACCTATGTAAAACGTCTCCAGGCTGGCGACCAGCAGTGAGACTGTCATGGGTGCGCCGTAGGCTAGCAGTGGCCACTCAGGATGCAGGACGAGTAGCAGAGCGGAAGCTGGCAAACAAGCGGCATGCAACCAACCCCAGCTATCTTTGATGCTATTTAGATAAAATCTGTGCAGGCCTAATGAACCAAGAAAAAGTGCGAGTACGGTAGTGAGGGCTTTGCTTTTGTAAGTCGAGTTCATTTTTCCGGGGTGTCCGATTCAGTTTTTTGCTAAATAGTAAATTTTTGGGCGTTGCGTCCCTAGTTGTGGACGCAGTCTGCTCGCTACAGTGGGCTATGGCAATGAGCTGGCTAGGTTTTCCATGGAGCGAAAAATAAGGCATTGAGTGTAATACCTGGCGCTAAATCAAGCATTGAGGCCATTTTGGCGGCCTTGAGACGATATATCAGAGTAAAAATCCGTAATAAATCAGCGACTTCCCGTTTTTGGCTTGTTGCCTGGAGGTGAAAAACGCTATAATCGCGATCTTTTTCGTCTCCGTCATTCCCCCCTTTTTTTGTAGAGAAAACTATGGTTGTTATTCGTTTATCCCGTGGTGGCGCTAAGAAACGCCCGTTTTATAACATCGTAGCTACTGATTCGCGCAATCGCCGCGATGGTCGCTTTATCGAGCGTATCGGTTTTTACAATCCTGTTGCTTCAGGTGCTGCTCAGCCTTTCAGCATAGATCTGCTGCGTTTGACGCATTGGCAGAGCGTAGGTGCGCAATTGTCGCCAACAGTCGAGCGCCTCATCAAGTCAGCGGGCAAGAAAGCTGCCTGATTTGTCCAGAGTAGGTGCTGCGGGAATTCCGGTTCCTGATGATCTGATTTTGGTAGCGCATGTAACAGGCGCTTATGGTTTAGCAGGATGGGTCAGGTTAAGTCCTTACTCAGATGATGCCGGGGCCTTGCTACATGCAAGAACCTGGTGGCTAGACAAGCCCGAAATGCACGATGTAGACGTACTGCAAGTACGAACGCAGGGCGATGATCTGGTAGCTCAGTTGATGGGTGTAGAGGGCAGAAATGCCGCTGAGGCGCTTAAGGGCACCACAGTCCACATCCGACGGGCGCACTTTCCAGCGTTAGATGATGGCGAGTTTTATTGGGTCGATCTGATAGGCCATGCCGTAGAAAATCTCCACGGAGAAGCTCTCGGTGTAGTAACTGGTCTGATGGATAACGGCGCTCATCCGATATTGCGAGTCGCTTTTCCGGGTGGTGAAAAATCCCAGGAACTGCTTATACCTTTCGTTGATAAGTTCATTGCTGACGTGGACACTGCAGGAAAAAGAATTAAGGTGGACTGGGAACGCGAGTACTAGCTCACTGTTCTGAAGGGATTTGGGCATGCAGTTTGACGTGATTACGCTCTTTCCTGACATGTTTGCTGCCCTGACGTCGTCGGGTATTACCCGCCGGGCATTTGAGCAAAAACGATGTGAGCTGTCCTTGTGGAATCCCAGAGATTTCACGACCGATAATCATCGCACCGTGGATGACCGCCCTTATGGTGGCGGCCCCGGAATGGTGATGATGGCAGCGCCCCTGGAGTCAGCGATTAATTCGGCAAGCCAGCGGCAACTAGCGTTGGGTTTGCCCAAACCTAGGGTGATTTTTATGTCGCCTCAGGGTGCTCAGTTAAATCATGCGCGGGTAATGGCGATGACAGCTGAACCAGGTTTAGTGGTTTTGTGTGGTCGTTATGAAGCCGTAGATCAACGTTTGATTGATCGATGCGTAGACGAAGAAATCAGCTTAGGCGATTTCGTGTTGTCTGGTGGTGAATTACCTGCGATGGCATTAATGGATGCCGTAATTCGACAGTTGCCAGGTGTGTTGCATGACGACGCATCGGCAGTGGAAGACAGTTTTGTTAATGGTCTTTTGGATTGTCCGCACTACACGCGGCCAGAGATGTACGAAGGATTAAGTGTGCCGGCCATGCTGTTAGGTGGGCATCACGCAGAAATAGAAAAATGGCGCCGCGAGCAGGCACTCGATGCCACGCAGCGCAAGCGTCCTGATCTAATTATTAGGGCGCGTACAGAGGGATTGCTGACTAAAGCTGATGAGGCTTTTCTTAAGCGAAGTAAGTAGTTAGTCGTGGGGCGGTGTAGTTGTTTATATCCTGCCCTGTTATGTGTAACTCATCCTCTACCGGGCACAGCAGTTATAGGCGCCGGCATGATGCAAAGGAGCAAACCATGGATCTGATCCAACAACTAGAGCGAGAAGAAGTGGCCAGACTGGCCAAGAAGATTCCCGAATTTGGGCCTGGCGATACCGTTATCGTCAGTGTCAATGTGGTTGAGGGCAATCGTAAGCGAGTACAGGCGTATGAAGGTGTCGTGATATCACGTCGCAATCGCGGTTTGAATTCCAACTTTATTGTTCGGAAAATTTCGTCAGGCGAGGGTGTAGAGCGTACTTTTCAGCTTTACTCACCACTGATCGCTGCGATCGAAGTCAAACGTCGCGGTGATGTACGCCGTGCCAAGTTGTACTACCTGCGTGAACGTTCAGGTAAATCAGCGCGGATTCGCGAAAAGCTGCCTACCCGTCGTACCGCTGAGTCCTCAGCAGAGTAAGCTGCTCAGTTACGGCAAACCAAAAAGGGCACCGCGCGTGCCCTTTTTCTTTTTTAAATGTCGATGAAAAATTCGTTTGACCCCACAACCGCCACCATAGATTCCCTGGCTGCGGAGCTTCCTTTGCAGTCGGACCGACTAAATCCTGAGTGGTTGCGCACTCGTTTTCGTCAGCCCGCAGAGTGGACGCCAGAATTCACTGATGAATATTTACTTCGCGATAAACAACGAGTACCAGTGCCCGCGTCTGTCCTGGTGCCCTTGGTGGTGCGCGATGGTCATTTGTCTTTATTGTTAACGCAGCGCACGGCGCATTTGCATGACCATGCAGGTCAAATTAGTTTTCCTGGTGGGCGAGTTGATCCTGACGATGTGGATGCCGTGGCCACGGCCTTGCGAGAAACCGAGGAAGAGATAGGTTTATCGCGTCGTCATATTGAAGTCATAGGTTTGCTGCCCGACTATTTCACCGGTACGGGTTTCCAGGTCACGCCGGTTATTGGTTTAGTCCATCCGCCATTTGAATTGGCCGCTGATGAATTCGAAGTCGCTGAGATCTTTGAAGTGCCGCTAAGCTTTTTAATGGATGGCAGCAACCACCAACGCCGCAGTGCTGAATTTCCTGGTTTGCCAGGGCGCAGGACATTCTATGCGATGCCTTTTCAGCATTATTTTATCTGGGGTGCGACCGCCGCTATGCTGCGCAACTTCTATCATTTTGTGCGAGCGTAAGAACGTCACAAGCGTGCAGATGAAATGCGTGCGATAGACTACTCACGCACTACATCAGCATCAACCTAACTCGTTGATTCGCTTAGTGTCGCAACGCGCAGCTGCACTGACTCACCGAAAAAAACCATAATAAACCAGCGTTACGCTCAGTCCGGGTATGATTTGACGTCAGTTTCGCTTATGATTTAACCGAACTTCCGGCGCCCACTATGACTCTGTTTTCTATACTTTTCGTCCTGCTGATTGAACAGTTTCGCCCGCTGCGTGCGGACAATCCTATTTATGCCGCCATGCGCGTGTTTGCAGCGCGAGTAGAGCGCAGCTTTAATGCAGGGCGGCCAGAGCATGGGCGCATGGCTTGGCTGGCCATGATGTCGGTGCTGGTAGTGCCCACCTTACTCATCTATTGGTTGCTGGCGCTGGTTGGACCATGGGCGCAATTTATATGGAGTGTATTGATTGTTTATTTGACGATGGGTTTTCGTCATTACAGCCATTATTTCACCGCGATTCAAGCGGCATTAAACAATGGTGAACTGACTGAAGCTCGTCATCTGCTCTCCGAATGGACTGGCCAAGATGTACGCGATTTGGATGTTCACGATGTGGCGCGTTTGTCGGTCGAAAACGCTCTTATCACCACGCATCGCCACGTGTTTGGTGTTTTCTTGTGGCTGCTGCTACCCATAGGGCCTGCGGGTGCAGTGATTTATCGCTTGGCCGAGTACCTGGCACGCGCCTGGAATGAGCCAGATCACCTGCGTCAGGAATCTTTCGGGCTGTTTGCAAAAAAAGCCTTTGACTGGATTGATTGGCTACCAGCGCGCCTGACTGCAATCGCTTTTGCCATTGTCGGTAATTTTGAAGATGCCATTTACGCGTGGCGAAATTTCTCGCATCGCTGGGCGAGTCAAACCACGGGTATTATTTTGTCGGCCGGTGGTGGTGCTATGGGCGTCAGACTAGGCACTCCTGCTGAATATGCGCCTGCTGCACCTGAAGTGGATATCACTCGCTACGACTCTTCCCGTCCCGAACTGGAAGTCTTGCCGGGCGACGAACCCTCGGCGCGCTCATTGCAAAGTACCGTAGGCCTGATTTGGCGTGCACTTCTTTTATGGATATTGCTGTTGGTACTTGTTTCAGTGGCTAATTGGCTGGGCTAAGAATGTGCCCGTTTTTGCAAAGTCGTTAAAAGCATATTCACCACGGCTGTTGTCACACCCAGGGGCGAGTATCGTCAGTGAGTACGGTATTCACCGGCTATAAAAAAAATTCGGGACAGCTTTGTTTCCCCTCTTATATTCGGTAAGATACAGACTGATGGTGTGTTGCAGCAAAAGACCGCCCAAACTCTCTCCTTGTTTGAAATCCTGCCCTCCGCATGGCCGACCCGAGTTCAGTATTATCCAGTGAAGCGACTGACTTCATCATCCAGGGCTTGACCAGCAAGGGCAAACCCTTCCGTCCGAGTGACTGGGCTGATCGGTTATGCGGAATCATGTCGCGTTTTAATCCAGATGCTGGCAACGGCTATGATCTTCATTTGCAGTATTCCCCCTATGTACAACCGGCGCTAATCGAGGGCGTACGTTCCGTATTGGTGGACGCAAAATTGTATGCGCTTGAACCCATGGCCTACTATTTCATGCGCAGCTTCGCCAAAGATAATGATCTGACGATTATCGAAGCCTGTCTGTTACCCAAATAAACACGCAGTCGTTTACACCCTGTGCGGCAGATGATTTTATGTAATGCGTGCTACGGCTATCTCGTCGTGCGCGCGAGTATGGCGACAAACAAACTTACCTTGCTCAACATCAGCCATCACATCATCTAAATGTAATAACAGCTTAGTACGTCTTGGTCTTTCATAGTTCTCTGCAGTCCTCTGCAGTCCTTCAACGTCTTCCATAGTCCCTCATAGTCTTCCGAAGTCCGTCGTAGGTAGTCTTACTCCAGGGTGTGATTACCCATCAAAGAAATTTTTAAATCGCACTAATGTTCGGTAATAGATCGATTATTCCAAATGTTAATGAGATCGCTAGCAACTTGTGCAGTTCCATTCTATTTAACGCAA
>JAULVH010000043.1:0-3030 GCA_032111105.1 Burkholderiaceae bacterium
GCGATTGGCCAGCTTGAAGGAGACCTTCTGCTGGATGGTCGAGCTGCCGCTGACGGTGACGGTCGTCACGCCAGTGACGGTCGCCACGACGAGATCAGCGCTCGACACGCTCGCCACCGGCGGCGTGTACGGCTGACCCGCGGGGCCGCTCGGGCCGCTCGGGCCGCCCGGGCCGGACGGGGGCAGCACTTGCAGCCATGGTGCGCGGCGTTGGCTGAACATTGGCTTTACACAAATACAGCCCTCAGAAATCATGCGTATCGGCGTGCCTATGATGCTGGCATGGTATTTTGCTTCTCGTGAGGGTAAGCCCAGCGCTGCTAACTTTATCGTAGCAGGCTTGTTGCTGGCAGTGCCGGTTGCACTTATTATGAAACAGCCAGATTTGGGCACATCATTATTGATAGCGTCTTCAGGATTTTATGTGTTATTTCTAGCAGGGCTAAGCTGGCGCTTTTTAATAGGCGCCTTGGTAAGTCTTGCAGCATTGATGCCAGTATTCTGGTCTATGCTGCATGATTATCAAAGAAAACGCATTGAAATTTTATTTGACCCGACCCAAGATCCGCTAGGTGCTGGGTACCACACCATACAAGCAATTATCGCTATCGGTTCTGGCGGAGCCACCGGAAAAGGCTGGTTAAACGGTACGCAAACGCAATTAGACTTTCTGCCGGAGCGTACCACAGACTTTATTTTTGCAGTCTTTAGTGAAGAGTTTGGCTTTTTAGGCAATATGTTATTGTTAGGTCTATTTAGCATTATTATTATGCGTGGCTTGATGATTGCGTCTCAGGCACAAAGCACTTTTTCAAGATTACTGGCTGGCAGTATTACACTGAATTTCTTTTCCTATGCATTCGTGAACATGGGGATGGTGAGCGGCATTTTGCCGGTAGTTGGTGTACCGTTGCCACTCATCAGTTACGGCGGCACTTCAATGGTGACATTGTGTTTAGGTTTTGGTATTTTGATGAGTGTCCATACGCATAAAAACTTGGTTGCTAACTAGTCGATGCATAACTTAAAGAGGTGTCTGGATGTTTAATATTCAACTATTCGTGATCATCGTATGCATAGCACTCATCACTGCCTGTGGCGGCTCTCAATCAGTAAAAAAAACTCCTGACACATCGGCATCAAAACCCGGTGGTAAAGGAGCCTTTTATCTAGATGATGGTCCGGGTGACAACCCACCCCGCGATCTTGACAGCATCCCCGATGCCGAACTCAAATCTGAAACGCCACTGGCTTATACCAACAAACCATATTCCGCCTTGGGTAATAAATATATACCGATGACGCAATACGCGCCTTACGTGCAGCAAGGCGTCGCATCATGGTATGGCAAACGTTATCACGGCAAAAAAACTTCCAGTGGTGAAGTGTATGACATGTATGCCATGAGTGGCGCTCATACTACCTTGCCCATTCCAAGCTATGTCAAAGTGACTAACTTATCCAACAAGCGCTCCGTCATTGTGCGCATTAATGACAGGGGGCCATTTAAACGCGAGCGTTTAATCGACCTTTCCTATGCAGCGGCTCACAAACTACGGCTTACTGAGCAAGGTAGCGGTATGGTTGAAGTGGAATGGATAGACACTAGTCCGGAAGCGCTGCAAAAACTGAAATCCATTTCTGCTGCAAATATCAGCAGTACTATTGCTCAAGAAACATCCGCCAAAACACAGCAGCTACAAACAACACAAAATACTGAAAAAATAAAAGCCAATAACGACACTGCAAATGTAAGCACTTACTATGTACAAGTCGGTGCTTTTAAAAGCGAGTTGAATAGTGATCTACTGCAAAAGAAAGTCATTGCGCTCGATTTAGCAGGCGATGCCGCGGTGACTAAGGTGTACAATGATGGTATTTACCGTGTGAAACTTGGCCCATTTCAAACCAGAAAAGAATCTGATATTTCCGCCATAAAAGTACGCAAGCAATTAAATACTCCAGCAATCGTAACCAATCAGTAATTACTCATTAAATAGACCCAAATGATCAAGCAGCCATTATTCACTCGTACCATCGGTATTATTTATAGCACCTTATTTTTTGTCAGCATGAGTTTGTCACCAAATGCCCACGCCGATGCGCAGGTACCGCCACCGCCAAGCCTTGCGCTTAAAGCTTATCTGGTAAAAGACTTTAACAGTGGCCATGTGATTGCCACGCAAAACGCAGGGATGCGCGTAGAGCCTGCTTCGCTGACTAAAGTCATGACTGCATACTTAAGCTTGAAAGCTTTGAAGAACGGACATTTACAACTCAGCCAAACCCTACCGGTCAGTGAGAAAGCCTGGAAAGTGGAAGGCTCCAAAATGTTTATCGAGCCGAATAAGCCAGTGACAGTAGATGAATTGCTATATGGCATGATTATCGTTTCAGGCAACGATGCTTCTATTGCATTGGCAGAAGGCATTGCCAGCACGGAAGAGCTGTTTGCCGGCATGATGAACAAAGAAGCGCAAAGACTGGGAATGAAAAATACCCATTACATGAACGCCACCGGCTTGCCTGATCCACAACATTACACCACCGCAGAAGACCTAGCCAAACTGGCGACAGCACTCATTCATGATTTTCCAGCAGAGTACAAACGCTTATATTCGGTCAAAGAATATTTATACAACAATATCAAGCAACCAAACCGTAACCGCCTGCTATGGCTGGATCCTTATGTGGACGGCATGAAAACCGGCCATACTGAATCTGCAGGTTATTGCTTAATTTCATCAGCTAAACGCGGCAACACACGCCGTATTTCTGTGGTGCTGGGTGCGCCTACTTTTGCGGGCAGCTCGCTCTTTGTGGTCCGTGGCGGAACGGCGAATGTGGAGCGCGTGCAGTTCGGTCAAGCGACCTATGGCGGTGCCGGCGTGGTGAAACTCACTGCGGGTGATCTCTACGTGGGCGCGGGTGGATTGGACATCGGCACGAGCGAGGCGTGCGTCTGCTGCCAGCGGCGAGGGTTCGGCGTCTTCCAGAGGACGCGGCCCGTCGCCAGGTCGACGGCCATCA
>JAULVH010000044.1:0-3826 GCA_032111105.1 Burkholderiaceae bacterium
AGTATTATCCACCATAAGTTAATCCCAATGACTGCTAATACAGGCTCTTTGTTTGATTGACCTGAGTTAAATGTTGATCTAATCTAGATGCGCGTTTTAAGTCTAAATCTAAGCGAGCCTAATGCAAACTCAATATTTAATTGATTACTTATGGTGAAGGAATTGATGAAAATAAAATATAGCATTATTATCAGTTTCTTTAAATTGAAATGTTTAACAAACATAAAATACCCAATTGCCAATGTTTCGTAATTTTCTACTCATCCTAATGATTGTCTTATTGCCAATTCGTACTTTTGCGTCCGAAAGTATGGGTTTAAAAATGGCTCAGTCAACGCATTCTATGGAAATGATGGCTAACGGTGATTTCAGCCATTGCGAAATGATGCAGTCTGACTCTACAAGCCCCCATTCCCAATCTGAGCATAATGACAAACCAGCTTGTCAGGCGTGTATTTTGTGCATGGCGTTTGCTTTTGCCGTACCAGCGATATCGCTGAATACGAACGACTACTCTCATCAAGCAGCAATACGCTATGTATTGTTTATTGACAGCGCCCCTTTGGCTTTACCTCTTAAGCCCCCCATTTTTTAATCCCCCTAGCAGTAGTACGCCCAAATTTTCGGGTGCAGCCCTGATCAACGAACATAATTCTTGATCAATCTATTCTTTTGTTTATTTTCCCTCGGGGGGAACCATGAAAAAATTTGTATTTGGTATTTTATTTCTAGCTTGTTCAATCGTATGGGCCGCGCCTGATTGGACTAAAGCGCAAGTCGTCAAAGTAGAGCCTGAGCGTCATCGGATAGTACTTAAGCACGAAGCCATTAAAAGTATTGGTATGGATGCGATGACGATGTTATTCGATGCCTCGCCTAAATTAGATCTCAAAAACTATAAGCCAGGTGATCCAGTGCGCTTTCAAGTCAGAATTAATGACGGAGTGCTAGAAGTGATTGCACTGGAGAAGACGCCATGAGGTTATGGAGTTTACTAATGATCAGCTTGTTAGCAAGTCTGACGGCGCATGCCGCGCCGATGGGATTTAAAGATAGCTGGATGACGATGGGTGATTTTAGTAAGACCTATCGTGAGCTCACAGCAAACTACGCCTTAACTCCCAGAGATGCAATTGGTGTGACTTCTACATACATGCAAACAAATAACAAGTCGCAAAGTCAGATCAATAATGAGCTTACTTATACCCGATTGGTTAAGCGTTGGAACATGCCAGAAGCCCAGGCCAACATTTGGTTTATTGGCGGTGTAGGTGAAACGACGGGAAATTATTTTTCTGGTACTAAAGCTACGGTATCTCCAGGTATTCAAGCTGATTATGAAACGACTCGCTTGTACGCCTCAGCAAATGCACGAATTTATATATCCGATGGAATTACGAACAATATAGTGTCTGCCAGAACTGGGTTTTCTTTTTATGAAGCGAACTACGATGAAACCCAGCCATGGCTGATTGTGGAAGCTAGACGTATGTCGATGGTATCTGACGCTTATGAAGTGACACCAATGCTTCGCTTAATTCATAACCGCTTTTTTGTAGAAGCTGGCGCCAACTTTCATGGTCAACCTCGGCTTAGCTTTATGTACATCTACTAAATTTAATAATTCATGAACAAATAAGGAATTAAAAATGAAAAAGACTTTAATCACAATGCTCTTAGCATTTTCTTTATCGCCAGCGTTTGCGGTCACCAGCATGAAGGCTACTGTCAACGGTATGGTCTGCGCCTTTTGCGCGCAAGGTATTGAGAAACGGATCTCCAAGATGCCAGCAACAAAAGCTGTCTATGTTGACTTAAAAAAGAAAACCGTTGTCATTGAGCCTAAAGATGGAATGACTTTAGATCAAAAAGCGATCATTGAAGAAGTCAAAGATGCAGGCTATGACATTGTCAAAGTAGAGTCAGTACCCAAGTCTGTAGCTGAGATAAAAGCAGAATTGGTGACAAACAAATGATCTCTGAAAAAATCATCGCTCCCAAAGGCACCTTTTTAGCCAGTTTAGTTACTCTTTTTGCCAGCTCAAGTACTCTGATCTGTTGCGCTCTTCCTGCTCTACTTGTCACCTTGGGTGCAGGAGCAACGTTATCCACATTTATCTCAATCTTTCCAAAGATTGTTTGGATTAGCGAGCACAAGATAGAGGTATTTACTTTTGCTGGAGTGATGTTAACCATCAGTGGATATATGCAATGGCGTGGCAGATTGGCACCGTGTCCAGTGGACACTATTTTGAGGAATGCCTGTATAAAGACTCGTAAAGCTTCATTAATAATTTATAGCTTTAGCTTATTGCTCTATCTAACTGGGGGTTGGTTTGCTTTCATTCAACCTCTGATATCAAGCTAATTTATTAGCTCTCACATCTCAATTTAAATTGAGGATACCTTCGACAAAGATGGAAAGCCAAACACTTCGCAATGAAGCTTAGTGGCTTTGGACAAGCTGAAAAAATTGATCCCCACTACTGCCGAATGAGAATTATCATCATGGAGTCATCCCCTACTTTTAATCACCACCATACTATCGCCTAGTTAAGCCAGCTGATTTTGGCGCACGTCCGAGGCAAATTTGGTCAAAAAACCGAAAAGTTGCGTTTTGCAACTTTTGACTCAATTACACGGTTTATTACACGAATGGTCTTTTTAGCTATAAATTGTTGATTTTATTTGGTTTTTGACGAGCCTGGATTTCTGTTAATCCGCAGGTCCCTGGTTCGAGTCCAGGTCGGGGAGCCAAAGATTACGAAAGCTCGCAAACGAAAGTTTGCGGGCTTTTTTATTGGCGCTACCACGAGTGATCGATTGCCCTCGCGGAGGCAAATTGTATGTGCCAGCCTAAAACTTGCTGAAAGTATAGGCTGCGCTTATACTTTTTTTATTATGAAACCTTCCGCTGCCCTGAACGCCCATCGGACCGAAATCCGCGAGATCATCCTGGCTCACAGGGCGCGCAACGCACGCGTCTTCGGATCTGTTGTTCATGGGACTGACACGGACTTAAGTGATTTAGACATTCTGATCGATCCCACATCAGAAACAACCCTATTCGATCTAGGTGCAATTCGCTATAAGCTTCGCACTTTACTTGGCGTTCCGGTCGATATACTCACTCCAAATTCTTTGCCTGACAGTTTCCGCGATAGCGTCATTAGAGAAGCCCAGCCGATATGAGCCGCGGATCGCTTCGTCTTGAAGAGTATCTAAAGCACATACTGGAAGCGATAGAACGCATTCAGAAATACTGCAACGACATGAGTGAAATTGGTTTCCTCGCAAGCGAAATTACGCAAGATGCGGTGATTCGTAATTTCGAAATCATTGGTGAAGCCAGCAAGAATATTGAACGCGTTGCCGATCCAGAATTTCGCTCCACCAACCCGGATCTGCCATTAGCTTTTGCATACGATATGCGCAACGTGCTAGCACACGGTTACTACAAAGTTGATCTGGGCGTTGTGTGGAAAACCATCGAGGCAGATCTCCCCTACCTTAAAATTCAGATTGAAAAAGCGCTCTGCGATTATTGATTGCGCGGATAATTACACACTTACAAAACCATCAAATAATCTATTGATTTGATTAGGTATTTTTACAGCCACCGACGCTATTAATCCGCAGGTTCCTTGTTCGAGTCCAGGTCGGGGAGCCAAAAAATACGAAAGCCCGCAAACGAAAGTTTGCGGGCTTTTTTATTTGAATTTCGCTACGCTCAGACAAGCCAATTTTCCGCTGTCACACCTGGATATTTTTCGAAGTCCTTCAAATTATTGGTTACTAAAGTCACTAATAACGCCTTCGAATGGGC
>JAULVH010000044.1:3836-8536 GCA_032111105.1 Burkholderiaceae bacterium
ATCAAGATGGTCCTTCTTGGTCTCGCGTGTTGCAAGCGAATCGGACCGTACATCGAACCTGCAAGCTCATCAAATGACGCGACTGGAATGTCTTCAACAAGCGATGAGAGATTTTTGGCTTCACGTCTCGGATCAGCAGAAACCGCGACTCCATAGCTTAGTTCGGCAAAAGTTATTGCTGACATCACTACCTCGCCCACGTAGCACTGGGCGAATCGCTTGGCAACCTGTGCAGGCTGATTTTTCATCAGATAGATGCACTCAAGCGATTCATTCGAATATTATCAATTTAGTTCAGCACAACACGAACAGAATTGCCATCTACGTCAGGAGCGAGTCGAGGCCTCTTAGCCGGATTTCGTAGAAGGATCTCCACGATTGTGCTTACAGTGAAAGACTTGAACCCTTCATAAAAGTGCCATATACTTGCGCCATATACACTCATCTTCCGGGTTCAGAATGACCATTTCCACCGTCTTCATTAATAACCGCACCCAAGCTGTGCGCCTGCCCTCCGATCTGCGACTTCCAGAGAGCGTCAAGCGGGTGCAAGTACGTGCCGTCGGCAACGACCGCATCATCTCGCCGGTTGACAGCAGTTGGGACAGCTTCTTTCTAAGCGGTCCACAAGTCAGCAAGGATTTCCTGCCGGAGCGTGCCAGCCAAGAGCAATCCGAGCGGGAATCCTTAGAATGATTCGCTATATGCTTGACACGAACATCGTCATCTACGTGATCAAGCGCCGCCCACCCGAAGTGCTGCAGACCTTCAATCAACACACCGGAAGGATAGCCATCTCCAGTATCACACTCGCCGAACTCTGCCACGGTGCAGAGAAGAGCGAGCGGATGGCAGACAACCTAAGCGTCATCGACGACTTCACCAGCCGCCTTGAAGTACTGCCCTACTCATCAAAGGCCGCACAGCACTATGGATCCATCCGTGCCGCGCTTGAAGCACAGGGGCAGACTATCGGAGTCAACGATCTGCACATTGCCGCCCATGCGCGCAGCGAAGGGCTTGTGCTAGTAACGAACAACCTCAGAGAATTCGAGCGCGTGCCCGCGCTTCAGACAGAAAACTGGATTAAGCCAGATCGCTGATCATCTTCTGAGTAAACTATGCGACCCGAAGAGTTTGCTGTCGCCCTGTAGTATGCCGCCCGAGCTGTTCCTAAGCACACCCGTTGAACGCACGTTTCGCACCTGAAATCCGATCTGATTTCAGATCAAGACCGACCTGACGTTTCTTGCCGAGGGTCTCCGCATTGATAGATCTTATGAGCTCAATTTTGGTCTTGAGCAGCTGTGTAATCGCGCGTAGGCTCGCGTCTCAGTGAATCGGAAAAGTGTCTGTTAATCCGCAGGTCCCAGGTTCGAGTCCTGGTCGGGGAGCCAAAGAATACGAAAGCCCGCAAATGAAAGTTTGCGGGCTTTTTCGCCTTCTAGAGTCTTGATAACTCAAACCAAAGCAGTGGGCGCCAACGATGGGTTCTCTTTGAACTTTATCTCGGCTTGCCAGATATCCAAAGCCTCCTGCATTCGCAGCCAGCTTTCAGGTGAACCACCCACCACCTTTGACACCCTTACCGCCATTTCCGCGGTCAATCCCCGCTTTTCGAGAAGGAGCTCAGACACCGTCAAGCGGCTGACACCTAAGTGGCTGGCAAGTACTGCCTGCGTAATCCCTAGCTCCGGCATGATGTCTTCTCGTAACACCGCCCCCGGATGAGTTGGCCTGCGGTTGGGATTTCTCATTGAAGCACCCATCAGTGATAATCCTCCAAATTGACGTTGATAGCATCCTGAACATCGAACTCAAATGTGATTCGCCAGTTGTCAGATACCGAGTCTGCATATTCGCCTTTGCGGTCACCCTTGAGCGCATGAAATTTGTATCCGGGCAAACTCATATCATCTGGCTACTTTGATGCGTCCAAGCGATCAAGAATGCGCTCGATTCTGGGAGCAAACTGGGCGGGGAGCCAAATAATACGGGTGTGTCACTTAACCCACTCAAAAGGTGGGGCTTTTTGTTTCTTGACGGTTGTGTAGGCGCTGTGTGGGTTATATTTATCAACAAGTCAAAAGAAAACACCCTAATAAAAATCTCGGTGAAAAGCTGTGCAGTGATAGTAGCTCCCATACCCCACGGGACCGACGGGGTACCCCACCCTAGGGGGGGTTAAATAGGTTGCCCGCATAAAATTTTTATCACAACAACGTAAATTACATACACAAGTTAAATTTTAACCATTTCGAAACTAATAGCTATTACTTTGTCACTGCCTGAAATCAGCACTACCTCTTCGCTATATGGCTGCCTTTCTGCTGATAAAAAAACTAAGCTTGCCGAAGGTATCACTCGCGTTCATTATGAAATTACTGGTGCACTTTCCTATTTTCCACAAGCCGTTTTCAATGAAGTGCCTGAAGGTAATTACTTCGTCGGTGGCAAGGCGCTTACGGACTTTTTAATTTGTATATGGCGTACAAACACTAGCCAACATAAAAAGGAGAGATGATCATGCATCGTCGCGTGTTTCTGAGCCATGGCGTCACGGCTATCGGCGCTATGCTTACACCCGCGCTGACGTGGGCTGCCAAATCAGTGCAAACGGGACTCGTGTTTGATGAGATTTTTTTAACACGATTTTTCGGGCCTGATCACCCGGAACAACCTGAGCGTCTGATCGTAGCGAGAAAAGCGATTACGGCTGCAGGACTCGATTCCAAACTTCAGAAGATTCCACTTAAAGCAATTAACGACAGCGAACTAAAGCTGGCACACTCTGCTGCCCATATAGCCGGCATACGATCCAACCATGGTGCACTTATTGATACCTATGCCAGGGCCGGTGTAGGCGGCACGCTGGCCGCCTGCGACGCTGTACACCGCGGCAAGGTGCGTAACAGCTTTGTGCTGGTACGACCTCCCGGACATCATGCCGGCAATGCAGGTGAAGTCGTAGGATTTTGTTTGTTCAATAATATTGCCATCGCAGCGCGCTACCTGCAGAGGCGGCTTGGGTATCGCAAGATTCTGATCATCGATTGGGATTTCCATCATGGCGATGGTACCGAGTCATTTTTTTATGATGATCCGTCAGTGTTGTACTTTTCTACGCACAGATTTGAATCCTATCCACACACGGGAGATCCCCAACGACGTGGTGCTGGTGCAGGGCTGGGATATAACATCAATGTCGCACTGGAATGCGGCGCTGGCGACAAAGAAGTAGCCCATGCTTTTGACACACAATTGATCCCAGCAGCGTTACGATTCAAACCTGATTTTGTTTTGATTTCAGCTGGCTTTGACAGCCGGGAAGATGACACCTTGGGGTGTTTCAACATTACCGACCAAGGCTATGCTGATCTAACTGAGCGCGCGCGCTTCATAGCCCGCGCAAGCGGGCATGAACGCATAGTCTCAGCACTAGAGGGTGGCTATAACCTGGAGGGGTTGGCAAGTGGCATCGTCTCGCACTTGCACGCCTTAATGAAGTAAGTGCAGCTAGCTGTTAGCAACACAAAAAGTGACCTGTCTGGTTTTTTCAAGCCAACATCATCTAGAAACTCTGGCTCCGTTGGTTGATTCATTTCCCCACTCCGACATGAACTCCAGTGGAGTTTTGTAATCCAGACTGGAGTGCGGTCGAACTTCATTGTAGTGCTGACGCCAAGCCTCAATAATCACCTTGGCATGAGCACGGCTGTAAAACCAATTCATTGCTAAACATTCGTCTCTAAACTTGCCATTGAAGCTTTCGTTGGTGCCGTTCTGCCAAGGCTTGCCAGGTTCAATCAGAAGATTGCGCAACCCTTTATCGGTAGCCCATTGCAGTAGAGCCAAACTTACAAACTCTGGCCCGTTGTCGCTTCGTAATACTAAAGGACAGCCTCGCTTATCAATCAACTTCTCCAGCACTTCAATGAGTTGTTGGCTTCGGATAGAGCCAGCCACATCGATAAACAGGCTCTCCTTGCTAAACTCATCAACGACGGTCAAACACTTTAACTTCTGGCCATTGGCACAGCCATCAAACACAAAGTCATACGCCCAGACCTGATTCGGTGCGGTTGCCACAAAGGGCTGGCGGTTCTGACTACGATAACGCTTACGTACCTTTTTAGCAGGCACCTGCAGACTTGCTAGCGCCCAAATCCGTGCAGCTCTGTCCCTACCCATGACCATACCGTCACGCTGCAAAAAGACTCTGATCCGTCGTGCTCCATACCGTGGGTACATAGCCGAGTACTCGCGCATCGCGGCCATTACAGGACCATCTTTAGATGGCATCGTGCACTCATAAACCAGCCCCGATCTGGCGACACTCATTAGCGTACAGGCGCGCCGTTGGGTTACTCCTCGACCCAGGGCATACCGAGCCTGCTCAAGACGCAGCTGTACGCTCACCACTTTTTTACTGCGATCTCTTTCATGACCTCAATTTCTAAGTCACGCTCGGCCAGGATCTTCTTTAGCCGGTTGTTCTCCTGCTCTAATTGCTTTAGGCGTTTGACATCGTCAGTGCCCATATCGCCAAATTTCTTGCGCCAGGCATAGATCGAAGGCTCACTCACCCCATGTCGCTTAGCGACTTCAACTACCGGGGATTTATCCGCCTCTTGCAATATTCGAACGATCTGCTCGTCCGTAAACCTTGCTCGCTTCATCACTGCTCCTCAGGTGTGAGG
>JAULVH010000045.1:0-5473 GCA_032111105.1 Burkholderiaceae bacterium
TCGTGCCCTACCGTATCAGGAACGACAACGTCGAGATTCTGAGGGTATTTCATACCGCGAGAGCTTGGCCAAAGCAACTCTGACCGCCGGATCAGCCGCCCTCAGCCCGGTTCGATCCCGCCCCGCGCTACCAAGAAAGCAAAGCCTCAGCATGTGCGCTGGGGCTTTTCTGTTTTCAGTGGCAAGAGTTGACTTCTAAAACGTCATCTCGGAGGTTAATCACCTGAACCGCGGCATCCGAAACGGCAGCATGCGCTGCACTATGGGCGACACTAAACGGGGCACATTTAATGTTTCATGCACGCTAATCACATCTTGTCCAAACAAGCGGCTTTTTAGTACTGAGCGCTCATAAAACGGTGTGTCTTCCAACATATCAATCACTTGCACGGGAGCGTCGCCTTCACTGCGCATACGACGTGGAATACGCCAACCGGTGAGTTCTAATTCATGTCTGGGTGGCGGTACAAATTCTTCTATGCCTCCATTAGGCGCAAAACGTAGACCTAACAATTTATCTTTACCTTCTTTTTGCTGCACGTCATAGATCACTGCGGCTGATCCGTCGGCTAGTAACGCACGCGACCAATCCCATTCACGAAACGGCTCACTAATAGGCTCATCACCTTCATTCGAATCGAGATAAGCGTGCCCCTTCCAACGCTGATTCGGTTTTTCTAAATCGACTTCCACTCGCGCGCATGGGGCTAATGGCCCCCAGCGATGACGACCACCATCATCAAGCGCGGTACAAAATGTCGAGAGAGATTCGGGATACACGCGTACTTTGCCGCGCACAGAAAAAGGTATAGGCACACCCATTTCGCAAATATCAATTTCCAGATGATCGCCATGCCACTGCAAACTGCTAGGGCCTATAGTGAAATTATGTGCGTCGCGCGTCATGCTGCGACGACTACGCTCAGTCATAGTCCAGCGTCGATTGCGGCCGTACAAAGCGACATTTAGCGAACAATAATTTTCCGGATCTGCTGCGCCGCGTTTTAATGCCGAGCGATAGTAGGGCGAGAAAACACTGCCCACAAACGCGATGATGCTTAATCCATAGTTGCCGTCGTCGCTGAGCGCGTCGACATACCACCAGAGATAACCACCCGACGCGACTTGCTGGTCGAATCGAGGTGCCCCATTAACGTCGCGGCCGCCAGCTGACCCGACATGGCTGCCATCGGTACGCCCGGCCCCGGATGCACGCTGCCCCCCGCCAGATACAGACCCTTGATGCGCGTGCTCGCTCCCGACCTGGCAAATGCCGACATCCATCCGTGTGTCGCCATTCCGTACAGTGCTCCCCCGCTGCCCGGAAACAGTTGATGAAAATCGCTTGGGGTCGTGCGCAGCGAGTTGTGCGGCATGCGCTTGATAGTCAGACCGTAACGGGCTAGCAGGGAAAAGGAATGGTGCTCGCATGCGTCTATCTCCGATTCAGTCAGGGTGCGGCCGCCCTCGGCAGGTGCATTCACCAGCACGAGTAAACGATCGCGTTCAGGCGCGGCGTCATCTAAGCCACGATCCTGCGCACAAACATACACAGTGGGGGTTTGCGGCAAACGGCCGCGAGAAAAAATATCGTTAAATTCGCGCTGATAATCCGGCTGGAAAAACACATTGTGTCTGTCCAAAGGAAAACCGCTAGTCTCTGCGTGCACACTCCAGGTGACGGCGGATAACGAACGTTTACCCGGAGCCAATGCGGGTGCTGCACGCTTAACCCGATCTCCCAACAATCCCTGCGTGAGCGCAGAGACATCACCATTAAAGACGACGCTATCGGCCTCAATAACCTCACCATCGGCTAAGGTCACACCCGATACACGCTCACCTGTTCTGACGATCGACGCACACGGTGATGAGTAACGAATTTTTACGCCCTTGGCTTCTGCCAAACGAGCCAGTGACAGTGCCAGTGCGTGCATGCCACCTTTTACTGCCCACACACCATCGAGTTCAACTTGCGTCACCAACATTAATGTTGCAGGGGCTTGCCAGGGCGATGAGCCGCAATAAGTGGCATAGCGCGCAAATAATTGCTGCAGCCTGACATCATGAAAATGCTGTCTCAATGCATCCCATAAATTACTCATGGGCCCCAAGGCTGCTAATAAAGCGAGTCCGCGTAATCCGAGGTCACCCGACATGCTCGTTAGTGTGGGTGATTGCGAACGTATGAAAGGACCTTCCAGTGCATCGTATACAGCGCGCGCTTGTTTACAAAAATCCATAAAGCGCTTGGCTTCAGCGGGGCCCGCAAGTCGTGCAATGGCATCGCGCGATAAATTTGGATTGGCAAATAAATCCATGCGCTCTTTATCGCTCCAGGCATGGCGTGCCAACACAGGTAGCGCGGTTAATTCCAACTCGTCGGATAAATTTGCGCCAGCCTGCGCAAAGATTTGTTCAAACACCCAGCGCATCGTAAACACGGTGGGGCCACTATCGATTGCTGCACCATCAACGATGGGCTGACGCATTTTTCCGCCGGGTGTAGCCGCGGCTTCCACCAGGGTGACTTGCAGATTGCGTTGCGCCAGTTGTAGCGCAGCCACCAGGCCTGCAACACCTGCGCCTATGACGACAACGCGATGCTCGTGCAATGCCTTAGCCAAAATTTTTCCCCTTCCACTGGCCTTGCATGTGCAAAGGTTCAAACCGCACAAACATGGATTCAGAAAAAAATTCATGCTTCCATGCCGCGCGTATAGCGGCCATGTGCGCACCCGTGCGCGCATAAGCATCCATAGCAGCGGTGTTTTTCCACAAACTAAAGGTGGCTTGACGGAAGATAGGTGCTTCACCCAAACCGATTGCCAAATCGCATCCCGGTGCTGTCATCAAATCATGTTGCGCTGCCGGTGCATGACGCCAAAACGCCAACGATGCAGCAGGCCGTATAGACGCGCGCGTTAAGGTGGCGACCATGGATTCGGGCGCTAAAGCGTCACCCGATGTGAGCGACAAACCATCCCATGAACCACGCACACTGGCAGGTCGCAAGATCGCTATAAAAAGTTCATCGCTACGCTGGCGATAACGATTTATTAGAGGTGAGTGTTTAACAAAATTTTGTGCCGCATCGGCAGAATCAAAAATACAAAACATGCCTTGATGCGATGGACTAGGCGTTAAACCAAAACCACCGGCGATACCACTGCCCAGTGTTTTTATAAAGCGCAGACCAGAACTACGAGCAGTTAACCAACTGCCAAAGGCTATGCGATTCCAACCCCAGGCCCAATAGCGCGGACGAATCTTTGCAAGCAGGATAAGAACGGTACCGTCTATGGTGTGCTTAGGGAGTGTGTCAGTCGATGGACTTTGCGCCGACCCCTGAGGCGGCCTTTCCTCTGCGGATATCTTGCTGATGAAAGGGCCTGCGGTCATCGTAAGCTCCGCTATGAGTAGCGCGGGAGAGAGTACACAAAACGATCCCGGCGTTTGCCGGGATCTGACATGACTACACGGGTTGGGCGTTTAACTACGCCAGACCTTGTTTACTTGTTTTCTGCAACGACACTCGGTTTGCCTACGAGCTCAGGATGATCTTTGATCATAGGATAACCATACAAAGGCTTGTACGCACCCTGGTGACAGGTAGCGCAATTCACTTTAGCCACATCACCACCGAGACCCTTACGATCTACTGGGAATGTATCCGTCAATGGCACCATGTACGCATTGTTCACATCACGTGCCATACGAATACCGTAATACGCTGTGACGCGTTGTGGCGGACTACTTTCCCAACTCTGGAAAGAACGTGTGTTGTGACAGAAGGTGCAATTGACACCCAATGAATTCGACATATGCGTCATCAGACCATAGGTCCATTCCGCTTGCTTGATCGAACTACGATTACCCGATGGCAGTGGCGTTGGACCATTCACACGTATCGGTTTGTCTTCCAGCAGATACGGCGTCAGCGGATCGGTTGGCAAGGACGATAGATTCACATACTTGCCCGGTGTGTTTTGACCGGCATTATCACCAATGAAGTCAGCACCTTTTTTCTGTGGCAGCGGTGTAAACCAGACTTGCTGAGGCACAGGATTACCGCGGTGGCAGGTATAGCAAGTCACACCCGTGTTACTGACGTGTTGCTGCCAGTTGCTGTTGATATGACGTGTCATCTCTATCATCTTGCGCGCAACGACTTTGGTGTACTTGGAATCTTCAGCAAAATTTTGAACGTTATGACAATAGGCACATCCCTCTTTAGGTGAAACCCAAGTCGTCATGGCTGTCATCAAACGGACGAAGTTACCAGCCGACAGATCACCGAGTACTTGCACGTTTTTATACGAGTCTTTAGCGCTGGGTCCGCCGTCAGGCAGCGGTGGTGACGATGGTGGCGCAGTGTTCAAGGCATCTTGCGATGCCACGATGCGCGGGTTGTATACCTGAACCATACCGGTACCGCGATAACCATTTTGTACGCTATCCATCATCGGACGTTCTATCGGTGCTTCTTTACACGAAGCTAGCAACAGCAATCCCAACGTCATGGCCGTAGCCACTTTGATTGTTCTAAACATCATGGCTTGGCTCCTTGCAGAGTGGCCGGGTCTATCACGGGACCCCACACTTGAGGGTAAGGCGGTGCTACACCGTGTTTGATGGCCCACAGATACCAGTTATCGACAACGGTGCCGGTCAGCAGTATGCCTATGCCGCCTGTTAATGGGCACAACACAGCAAACCACCAAGCCCAACGGTGTATCGATTCCATGGTGGCGTTAAAGCCCATGGTCCAACGCCAGAATAAGGCGGCACGTTCAGTGGCTGTACCACGATCAATGATTTGCTCAATCTCGCGTTCACCGCCGTAACGGCCCACGGCAAGAATCGTTGCGCCGTGCATCGCAAACAAGAGTGCCGATCCATACAAGAATGCAATCGATAAAGCATGGAACGGGTTGTAAAACAAATTGCCGTAGCGCAGAGAAAACGCGGCTGTCCAATCTAAGTGCGGGAAGATACCAAACGGTACGGCTTCACCCCAGCTACCCATCAACACAGGACGTATCAAACCCAACACTAAAAATAACCAGATCGCAGCAGCAAAAGCCCACGCCACATGCGTGCCCATTTTCAGTGTTTTAGCGCGACGATACACATTCGCCCACCACAACAACACCGAGATCGTTAAGAACAAACCCGTGATCTGCCACCAGCCGCCTTGATTTAACGGTGCGAGTCCAAGGCCATTACCCGGTGCTGGCGGTTCTAATGCTAACCAAAACAATTGGCGCACAAATTGAACCGGATCCCAGTTCACGGATGCGAGCATGTTGAAGCCAATGATATTGAACGCCAGCATGCCAAACATCAGCGACATGATGCCCAGTGGGCCGAGATAAATCGGACCTATCTGTGCATTACCTATGCGGCCGGCAAGATGCCATAAGAATGGCTCGCCGCTACGTTCACTTGCTGCGTTGTGCAGTTCGGTACC
>JAULVH010000046.1:0-6910 GCA_032111105.1 Burkholderiaceae bacterium
ATATTTTTGTCATCAACACCATCCATCCCTGCCGCTTCGTCGCTAAATCCGATATACGCAACTGGCCTCTGATAGGTTGGCTATGCGATAAAACCGGCACAATTTTTATTGCGCGCGGCAAGCAAAGTGATGTGCGTCGTATATATGCGGGATTAGTTAAAAGTATTCATGACGGTGAGCGCGTGGCTTTTTTCCCCGAAGGTACGACGGCGCCGCAAGGCAAGGTACTTCCTTTTCACGCTAATTTATTTGAAGCAGCGATAGAAGCTCAGGTGCCTGTGCAACCCTATGCACTGCGTTATGTAGATGGCGATGGGCAGCTGCATGATGCGGCTGATTTTATTGGTGAGATGACGTTCGTGGAAAGCGTGATTGCGATAGTCAAGAGTGGGGGTATCAAAGCTGAGTTAATACGACTGCCAGCGATATCTACGACAGGTGCGCACAGACGCGAGCTAGCGGTAACCAGCAGAGCCATGATTGCAACAGTACTTAGCCCGGCTTCTGATGCTCTGGGCAATCCACCTGCACCAGTGCACGATCACGCAACCGCAGTGCAGTAAGCTTGCCACCCCAAACACAGCCTGTATCCAGACCTATCACGTTCGGTTGTAAAACTAATCCTAAGGCAGACCAGTGACCAAAGACGATCGTCGTCCCTTGGCTGCGCCGATTCGGCACCTCAAACCACGGCATATAGCCAGCCGGTGTTAAACCCGGACCTTCTTTCGTTTTAAATTCCATTTCGCCGTCGATCGTGCAAACGCGCAAACGCGTTAACGCATTGACGATACAGCGTAGCCTGTCATTGCCTTGCAACGTATCCTGCCAGCGCAGCGGGTGGTTGCCATACATGGCGCGTAAAAAATCTAGCCAGTGATCGCTACGTAACACCGTAGAAACTTCATTAGCTAAATCCAGTGTTTGTTGCGCCGTCCACTGCGGCAGTACCCCGGCATGAACTATCAGGTGGTCTTCGGCCATCAGCGCCAGCGGTTGCTGTCGTAGCCAGTCGAGCAGCTCATCTTTATCAGGTGCAGCAAGCAGACTGTCTAAGGTATCCGACGGGCTGGCTGAACGTATGCCATGGGCGACAGCGAGTAAATGCAGATCATGATTACCCAACACGAACTGTGCGCGTTTGCCCATAGCGCGCAGCCGGCGCAGGCAACCCAGCGAATCCGGGCCACGATTAACGAGATCACCAACGAAGATAAAGTGTGCGTCGGGCGCCAGTGAGAGCACACGCTCAGTCAGTGTGTCGAGTTGTCCCGCGCAACCTTGTAAGTCACCTACAACAAAGTGCGTCATTAATAATTGAGCAAGTAAAGTGTTTTCGGGAATCCAATCACCATTCTATTTCTAACTGACCCCAGTGGCTCCGTTAAAATACGTGGTTAATTTAACAGAGCAGTTATTGAAATGATAAGGTAAGAGCATGATTCTGGTAACCGGCGGCGCCGGCTTCATAGGTTCCAACTTCGTGATCGACTGGCTGGCATCGCAAGATGAGCCCGTCATCAATTTAGACAAACTGACATACGCGGGCAATCCAGATAATTTTTCATCACTGGATGGAGACCCACGTCACCATTTTGTGAAGGGCGATATTTGCGATCGTGATTTGATAAATCAACTCATGGCTCAATACAAGCCGCGCGCAATAGTGCATTTTGCGGCGGAGAGTCATGTTGATCGTTCTATTCATGGTCCTGGTGAATTCATCAAAACCAATGTTGACGGTACCTTCAGTTTATTAGAAGCCGCGCGCGCGCATAGCGCAGGTTTGTCTGAAACTGAACGTGCGGCCTTTCGCTTTCTTCATGTGTCCACTGACGAAGTGTTTGGCACACTCAATCCCGGTGATGAACCTTTTTCTGAGACCACGCCCTACGCACCGAATAGTCCTTATTCAGCATCGAAAGCGGCATCGGACCATTTAGTTCGCGCCTGGCATCACACCTATGGTTTAGCCGTCTTAACGAGTAATTGCTCGAATAATTACGGCCCGCTGCAGTTCCCTGAAAAGCTGGTGCCATTAATTATCGCTAATGCACTAGCAGGTAAACCACTTCCAATTTATGGTGATGGTCAGCAGGTACGCGACTGGTTGTATGTCGGTGATCATTGCAGTGCGATCCGCCGCATACTAACCGACGGTAAGCCAGGTGAAACCTACAACATAGGTGGCTGGAATGAAAAAGCCAATATCGATGTGGTGCATACCTTGTGCGATTTATTAGACGAACTGTCGCCTGCAAAAAAATCCTATCGTGAACAAATTACATATGTGACTGATCGTCCTGGCCACGATCGTCGTTATGCCATTGATGCGCGTAAGACTGAGCGTGAACTAGGCTGGCGTCCCGCCGAAACCTTTGAGACCGGTATGCGTAAAACAGTGCAATGGTATTTAGCGAATCAAGAATGGGTGCGTAAAGTGCAATCGGGCGATTATCTGAAATGGATAGATCGTAATTACAGCCAACGTACCGGAGGTGCAGCGTGAGCTCAGAACAAAAAAATAATCGTCGCGGCATAATTTTAGCTGGTGGATCAGGCACGCGTTTGTACCCTGTCACAATGGCAGTATCCAAGCAGCTCATGCCGGTGTATGACAAGCCCATGATTTATTATCCGCTGACGACACTCATGTTGGCAGGAATACGCGACATACTCTTAATATCCACACCGCAGGACACACCACGCTTTGGCGATTTGATGGGCGATGGTAGTCAATGGGGTATCAATATTCAGTATGCAGTTCAACCTTCGCCCGATGGATTAGCACAAGCCTTCATTATTGGTCGAGAGTTTGTCGGTAACCATCCTTCGTCACTTATCCTGGGTGACAATCTTTTCTATGGCCATGATTTAGATGCACGTTTGCGTGCTGCCAATGCACGACCAGAAGGCGCGACCGTGTTTGCTTATCACGTCGACGATCCAGAGCGCTATGGTGTAGTTGGATTTGATGATCACAGGCGCGCCATCAGCATAGAAGAAAAACCCGCTAAGCCGCAGTCCAACTACGCGGTCACAGGTCTTTATTTTTATGACCAGCAAGTATGCGATATCGCAGCCAATATCAAACCCTCACCGCGCGGTGAGTTAGAAATCACCGACGTCAACCGAGTCTATCTGGAGCAACAGCAACTGCAAGTCGAGTTGATGGGGCGCGGTATGGCTTGGCTAGATACAGGCACACATGAATCGCTTTTAGAGGCGGCACAATTCATAGCCACGCTAGAAAAGCGTCAGGGTTTAAAAGTCGCCTGTCCTGAAGAAGTAGCCTATCGCAAAGGCTATATCACGGCAGATCAAGTGGAGAAATTAGCTGAGCCACTGAAAAAAAATACCTATGGCCAGTATTTACTGCGCATGTTGAAAGAAAAGGTCTACTGATCTTATGAATGTAATTAAGACTGCTATACCGGATGTGCTGATCATCGAGCCCAAAGTATTTGGGGATACGCGTGGATTTTTTTTCGAGAGCTACAACCAACGTCAGTTCGAAGAGTTGACGGGTACCGCACCCGTGTTTGTACAAGATAATCATTCACGTTCGGCTCGTGGAGTACTGCGTGGTTTGCATTATCAATTACAGCAGACTCAAGGAAAATTGGTGCGTGTAACTTCAGGCGAAGTATTTGATGTCTGCGTTGATTTGCGCCGTAGTTCTCCTACTTTTGGGCACTCCGTATCCGTTATTTTATCGGCAGAAAATCATCGCCAGTTCTGGGTTCCTCCTGGGTTTGCCCATGGGTTTTTGGTCACCAGTGAAAATGCCGAATTTTTGTATAAAACGACAGATTATTACGCGCCTCAATTTGAGCGTTCTTTGCTTTGGAACGATCCTGTGCTAGGTATAGAGTGGCCTTTGCAACAAGAGCCGCTGCTCTCCGTTAAAGACCAAGCAGGTCTTCCACTCGCTACAGCTGACGTGTTTGCATGAAAATTCTAGTCACCGGCCGCAACGGTCAAGTAGGGGGCGCGCTACAACATGCCTTGGCAGGTTTGGGTGAGATCATCGCCTTAGATCGTACGCAATTGGATTTATCAAATCTGGATGCGACGCGTGAAGTGGTTCGATCTATTCGTCCTAATCTTATTGTGAATGCCGCCGCTTATACCGCCGTTGATCTGGCGGAATCTGATGAAGCGATGGCTTATCGCATTAATGCAGAAGCACCGGGTGTACTAGCTGAAGAAGCCCAGCGTCTGGGTGCCGGGATTATTCATTACTCGACAGATTATGTGTATGACGGAGGCAAGTCAGATCCCTGGCTGGAAACCGATGCGACGGGTCCGTTATCTGTGTATGGTCGCAGTAAACTCGCCGGTGAAGTAGCGATTGCCGCAGTCGGTGTTCCGCATCTGATTTTGCGCACGAGTTGGGTATACGGATTACACGGAAAGAATTTTTTGTTGACCATGCTGCGACTTGCGCAGAGCCGACCTGAACTTTCTATTGTCAGTGATCAGATAGGCGCTCCTACCTGGAGTGTGACAATTGCTCAAGCAACAGCGAGCATCATCAAAAAATTTCCAGACTTGTCAGTAGCTGATCATTTGAGTGGTATTTACCATCTGTGTTCAGGCGGTCAAACAAGTTGGTATGGATTTGCAGAAAAAATATTTGCGCATTCCTTGATACAACAAAAACCACAACTTCATCCTATAACGACCGCTGACTATCCTACGCCAGCGGTACGGCCGAAAAATTCAGTGATGAATACGGATAAATTCGAGCAAAATTTCGCGAGCTTGCCCACGTGGGAAGAAGCGCTTGCAGCATGCCTGCAGCGAATTCCCATTGAAGCGCCCCATTTACTGAAAGCGAACTGACATGGCAAACAGCAAGGCAAGCCTGACTCCAGGTATTTTTAAAGCATATGACATACGCGGAGTATTAGATAAAACGCTAGATACCGACATTGCACGCCAGATTGGTCAGTCCTTTGGCAGTGCAGCTTTAGAGAAAAATGAAAAGACCGTAGTTATAGGTCGCGATGGCCGTTTGTCTGGTCCATCGCTATCTGCGGCACTTGCAGAAGGTTTGCAGTCCACAGGAGTCAACGTCATTGATGTGGGCATGGTTGCCACTCCCATGCTGTATTTTGCGACCCACACACTGGGAGCTGCCAGCGGCATCATGGTGACAGGCAGTCACAATCCGCCCGATTACAACGGTTTCAAAATGGTGCTCGCCGGTGATGCAATTTATGGCGAAACCATACAGCAGCTTTATCAACGCATACTCGCACAGCGTTATTCCCAGGGTGCTGGCAGCTATCGCCAGCACGATATTCGTGATGCGTATTTAGCTCGCATTATTGGTGATGTAAAAATTTCACGGCCTATGAAAATTGCCGTGGACTGTGGAAACGGTGTTGCTGGTGCAGTGGCGGGTGATTTGTATCGCAGCATGGGTTGTGAGGTGATCGAATTATTTTGTGAAGTCGATGGAAATTTTCCTAATCATCATCCCGATCCTGCTCATCCAGAAAACCTGCAAGATTTAATTCATACACTCGCCACCACTGATGCGGAATTAGGTCTGGCTTTTGATGGTGATGGTGATCGTTTGGGAGTCGTTACTAAAGACGGTCAAATTATTTTCCCGGATCGTCAGCTGATGCTGTTTGCAGAAGAAGTGTTGTCACGCAATCCGGGCGCACCTATTTTGTATGATGTTAAATGCAGTCGGCATGTAGCGGCTGTGGTTAAAGCAGCAGGCGGTCAACCATTAATGGGTAAGACAGGACACTCGTTAGTTAAAGCGCGCATGAAAGAAACACAGGCTCCACTGGGTGGTGAAATGAGTGGCCATGTATTTTTTAAAGATCGCTGGTATGGATTTGACGATGGTTTGTATGCCGGTGCGCGTCTGTTAGAAATTTTAACTAAGCTCGCCGACCCCAATGCAACGCTCAATGCATTACCGCAATCGATATCAACTCCTGAGCTGCAGATAGAGTGTGCTGAGGGTGAAAACCATCTGTTGGTGGCGCGCCTGCAAAAAGAAATCAGCTGGCCGGGTGCTGAGCAAGTACTAACCATCGATGGCGTACGTGTTGAATACAGTGATGGTTTTGGTTTGGTGCGTGCGTCCAATACCACGCCCGTACTCGTTTTGCGTTTCGAAGCTGAAAATGAAACAGCACTCAAACGCATACAGCATTCATTGGCTCAGGCGATACACACAGTAAAGCCTGATGCTGTACTGCCGCTTCAGGTGAGCGCGGTATCTGCAGGCGGGGGTTGAGGGCGGCGTCGGCGCCGCGCGCGGCGCGTTGCGGCCCCACCCCACACTCGCCGCGATCGCCGGCGCACCTGAGCAACCCCTCGCGCGTGATGTGCCGCTTGCTCGCGTGCGGCTCGCCGCTGCCGTCGCGCATGCTAGGCCACAGGCCCAGTGCGTCGTACATGCGGAAGCCGCTGCCCAGCCGAGGGTCGGCGGCCGGCTCCTGCGTGCTGCCGCACTCCCAGGAAGCCCAGAAGGAGCGCACCGCCGCCGTCACGGCGGCAGCGATGCCCTCGCCGTGGCCTGCGACGGAGGGGGGCGGGGTCGACGCGCAGCTCGGCATGCCGCGCCTGCCGCCTTACGGGCGACTTCCGCGATCGCACGAGCGCGCGCAGGCCGCTCACCGTTGGCGTGGATGGCGTGTAGGTCGATTTCCGGGAACGGGGACGGGTAGCAGTGCACCTGCGGGGTCGGCGGGCCGGCGGCGATCGGCAGGGAGCCGGTAAGGGGAGCCGGCAAGTGCCGTGAAAAAGAGGCGCCCCCTCAGCCACCACCCGGTTCCACTTGCCGGGTCGACGAGCAGCTCGTCCTTGTCCTGCGCGGTGAGCGAGCGAGCGAGCGAGCGGTGTTTGAGGGCGCGGCACCAGGCGGCGCAGGCCCTTG
>JAULVH010000047.1:0-3406 GCA_032111105.1 Burkholderiaceae bacterium
GTACAAACACGCTTTGTTTAGGTAATGCCAAATGTACACGTGCAGATTTAATGGTGGAGATCTGCATAATGCTGCGTGCCAGCTCTTGCTCGATCGCTGAGTTGTACTGTACTTGTTCCATGAACTGACTGGTGGTCATGGAGGATTTGTCTTTTAATGAATCCATACCGATAGGCTGCGCTTCCTTGGGAATACCCTGACCCGCCAAGAAAATGCGCGCTTCATGGTAGCGCCCTTCAGGAATCGTAATCTGGCCGCTGCTGGTATCAATTTTGGGTTTGAAATCGGCTGCTTTAAGTGCCTCGAGTGCGGCTTGTTTATCGGTCTCTGTCATGCCGGGCATGATGGGGCGATAAGGAGCTGTCTGCGAGAACTGAAAACTCATGGCCGCGATTAATAGAATTAACAACAGCGCAATCGCCGGTAAGGCGCGGCGAACTGCAGGCTGCTTGAAAAATCCGTCAGCCCACGTCTTGAATTGATTCATGCCACCGGATACGCCCGCAAGTGTGCCGGGTAGCTGTCCAGAATTGGGCATGCCATTCAATCCCGCCCCTACGGCACTCCCCGCGTTGGCGGTTTGCCCGTTGGGTGGTTGCGAGGGTAATCCCCCATTCATTGTCGCTTCGGCCATGTTCTACTCTCTAAGAGGTTGGCTGTTCTATTTCAAAAATTACGTGATATCTGTTTTACTAACGTGCTGGCTTATACCGGCATGTTCAATATGTCTTCATACGCCTTGAGTACTTTGTTACGTATCTGCAGAGTCGCTTCAAATGCCAGCGATGATTTCTGCATCGCCAGTACAACGTCCGTCAGCGGCACATCTTCACCGCGATCGTAAGATTCACGAAGACTGCTGGCATATTGTTGAACGTCGTTGGTTTGCACTACCGCCGTCTTGATCGCATCACCAAATGTCGGCTTGCCTATTTCGGGAGTCGGCGGCGCTAATACAGGTTGGGTATTTTTTCCGCCCGCATCAACCTGGTACTGACGCATAGCGGCCAACATCGAATCAATATTGGCCTGACTGTTAATTTTTTGGATCATGTCTCATTACCTCCGGCTTACACTGCTGCTAGCAACGGCAAACCGCGATCACGAAATTGCGCCATCTTGTAACGCAATGAACGTGGACTAATACCGAGTTTTTTTGCTGCCTCTGAGCGGTTACTGCTAGAACGAATCGCAGCCATGATGGCTTGGTATTCGCTACTCTTGACTGCTGTAGACAATGCGCCATCTTCAATCGCCGTTGCGGCAGTCGTTTCAACTACTGGTGGAACAGATAACAAGGCAATCGCTTTATTAGGTTCTGCTGCATGCGATTCCCATTCATCAAACATGAGATCGGCTTCTTCTATGATGTCGCTGTTAGAAAGTACTAATGCACGTTGAATAACGTTTTGTAATTCACGCACATTACCGGGCCAGCTGTACTGCTCTAATAACTCAGAAGCACGTGGTGATAATTTGACTTGTCGGTCAGCTGGACCGTAGTTAGACAAAAATTGTGATGCCAAAGGCAGGATGTCGCCTGGACGCTCCCGCAGTGGAACGACGGATAATTTGAATGCGCTGATACGGAAATACAAGTCTTCACGGAATTCGCGCTGCGTGATGGCTACTCGCAAATCTTTATTTGTTGCTGCTACGAGCCGAACATCGAGTTCTATGGGTGCATTGCCACCTAAGCGAGTGATCTTGCGCTCTTGAAGTACACGCAAGAGCTTGGTTTGTAAGTGATACGGCATCTCAGCGATTTCATCTAAGAAGATCGTTCCGCCCTGCGCTTGTTCAAATAAACCACGATGCTCTTTTAACGCACCCGTGAACGCGCCCTTCTCATGACCAAACAACATATCTTCGATCAGGTTCTCAGGTAAGGCTGCGCAATTCATCGCAATGAACGGACCATTACGACGCGGCGATGCATCATGAAGTACGCGCGCTAAAACATCTTTACCCGCACCTGTAGGGCCGACGATTAATGCGGACACCTGGGTTTGAGCAACGCGTCGCGCCAGTTCTAATAAATGCTGACTAACCGGATCAACGAAGACAAATGTTTGTGGACTGTTTTTAGGAACTTCATTACGCGTAGGAGCCAGTGACAACGCTGTACGCCAGGTATCAACTGACCAATCGTCATCGGACAACACATGATATGCACCGCGGCGCATGGCCTCTATACCCAGATCGAATTGATTGCGTTCGACTCGGCACAGCACGGGTATGGCATGACCAAAGGCTTGCGTGAGTTTGCGTACTTCTTCCAGCAAGCCGGTGTCGCCCATCAAACGTATGACGACCAATCGAGCTCGCGCCAGACCCAGTTTCAGATCTTGCAGCGTGGCCACCGGTAATAATTGCAGGCCTGCTTCTAGCAATTGTTCGCGTTCGACCGAACCCACGGATGACTTGGGATCGAGCCAAAGAGCAGGATGCGATGTTTGAGTAAGAGTTGTCACGGTGATTGCCTTTGAAAACAGTATTTGCTTTCTTTATAGCAATCGTCGTGCCAGGTGTTTACCCCAGGAAACATGCGGGTTTTGAGGCGGCATGTCGAGTCGGCAGCACTTTGCCGGGGGGAGGAAAACGTCAACCGCTAAAGCGGCAGACGAAAAGCCGACAGGCAGCTTTTTGCCGTACTCAGACTATTCGGGACAGTCCCGATAATCGGTTTTTAAGCACACACTGGCTTGCTGCATGGCTTCTTGTAACTGTTCAGCGGCCAGACCTTTGCCGGCCCGGCTGACTATGGCGTTGGCCTGGGTTTCGCCGTTAATTCGTGCTAATTCACCCCAGATAAGCGCCTTGCGTGGCTCGCTGCGCCAGCCCTCGCCGCTGAGATAAATCGACGCGGCCATTAGCTGCGCTCCTGAATGCCCCTTGCGTGAAGCCCGTAAAAACCAGGCTAACGCAACCGCACCGTCCTTTTTCAAACCGCCCAAACCGGTACGGTGATATTCACCAATCATGTACTCGGCATCGGCATACCCCGCCTGGGCTGCCGAGGTAAACAATGGCGCGGCCAATTCGGCATTTTGCGAAGTACCCCGACCGTGGTGATACAGAGTAGCCAGGTTGAATTTAGCTTCTGCCAAGCCGCCTTCGGCCGCCTTGCCATACCAGTTGCGAGCCTCGACGTAGCTCTGCCCCACTCCCAGACCGTGCTCGTAAAGGTAGCCCAAATTATTCTGGGAACGGGCGTCTCCCTGCGCTGCAGGCCTGCGTAATGCACGTTCGGCAGTGGCGTAATGGCCCCGCTCTATGGCCCGCATGGCTGACTGAAAATCAGCATGCGCATAGCCACACAGGCCAAGCACAAGCAGCGCCATCGCAACTTTTTTCATACTGAGCGCCTGAACTGGGATGTGGAATTCGTGGATGTTGCCTGGGC
>JAULVH010000047.1:3416-5424 GCA_032111105.1 Burkholderiaceae bacterium
TTTTTGCAGGAAGCCGCGGCAACGTTGTCCGTCGGCACGCATGACTTCAATAGACGGAGTGACACGGCTCTTAAAGCCCATCAGTCGGCACAGATAAGGAAATTTGGGATCCCAGCTAACGGCAAAGTGGCGACACTGCCAGCAATTTGGCGCACCATCCTGTGCGGTCTGATTAGCGGGATTCATTTTTTTCACGTTTTTTACGTTGATAATCGTTCCAAGCGCGAAAGACCACGGAGGCCATCACCCCGGCTAGCATCAATGCCCCGAGCATGCCCTGAAAAAATTCGCCCAATGTCATGTCTGGCGGCAAATAGCGTCTTGGATTCATCACTATTGCCAACATCAGTAAGACAAACGCGATCAACACAATACGCAAGAGCCGGAGCACGATGTGGCGCCTGTTGTGATTCGATTTCTGTTCCATCTCTATCCTCGGATAGTTACACCGACAGATAGTATTGTGTCACAGCAAGATAACTCTATCAGCACCGATTAAATAACCCCTCGTCGGTGCCCGGGTAATGTTGGTTAGCTAATCTCATCATTGACTGTGCCCAGCGCCACACATAGCGCCATAAAGCAGTCACTCCAACGAGGTAAAAGCCCTTTTAAACTCAACTTTTAACCTCGTTATTAACCCTGC
Organism: Burkholderiaceae bacterium; assembly: GCA_032111105.1. Lineage (GTDB taxonomy): Bacteria > Pseudomonadota > Gammaproteobacteria > Burkholderiales > Burkholderiaceae_D > Pernthalerella. The sequence continues at coordinate 4,063 of JAULVH010000047.1, forward strand.
AATAGCTTTAACACGGTTTGCTGACTTGTATTGGCTTGCGCCAGAACAGCCGTAGCAGCCTGCTGCATGATCTGCGTTTTAGCTAATTCGGTACTTGCTGCTGCATAGTCGGCATCTTCAATCTGGCTACGTGAGGCCGACAGATTTGTAGTCACATTTGACAGATTACTAATGACGTGTTCCATGCGGTTCATCACAGCACCCATGGTGGCGCGCGTTGAATTGACCTTGTCCATCGCATCATCAAGCAAGGTCAACACAGCCGATGCACCGTCACGTGTATTGATACGAACCCGACGATCTTCAACGTTCAGATCGACATCGCCCGTTACGTCACCGGTAATGGATCCTTTTTTACCAAAATCAGCCAGATCAATCGTAATGTATTGATTCGCAGATGAACCTACCTGGAATGCCAGTCGGCCAACCCGGGGTGGATCCATCTCTTCGCTAGAACGGCCACCGAAAATACCTTCTTCGAAACCGAGCGCCATAAAATTGCCATCTGTACCAAAACCTTTATCACCGACGGAGATCTTAAATGGCTGTCCCGTTGCACGCAGCTCATCTAACTGATCCGAAGGTGGCGCGCCGCCCGGTGCAGGCAACTTAGGCAAGAGCGCAGGATCAGAAATCATGCGTACTGTGCTGTACACCGTGCGTGCTGAGGTTGAGGTTGCCGTCGCATCGACGATACCGGTTATGTCGTTGTCACCAAAACTGTTTTCAGCCACTGTCGACAAAGTCAAGGTTGGGCCAGTGGTCGATACCGCTGCCCCTTTAAGGGTAAACGGTGAACCGGCAACCGTAGAAGTAATGTCCAGATAACTGCCGTTGTTAGTCACTGCAATATTTTTCAGCGTACCTGAGGAAATCGCTGCATTAATCGCTGTTTCTAGTGCCGTTGCCATGCTCGAAGTTCCGCCCGAAGCGGCATCCGAAGTAATGGTCTGGCCATTGATAACTACGGAGGCTGTCTCAGAACCGACAGAGCCACCTACGGCAATACGTGAAACCTGAGCGACGGATCCGCCTTTATCCAGGCCAAAACTGGCGGCCGTGAGATCTTTTTGATTGGAGTCAAACCAGACCGATACATTTCGGCCATCCGATTGCAGCGTCACGCCACTACCGTTGTCTGCCGCTGTCAGGCCATGCTGACCGGTTCGCATGTTGATTGCATCTATAACTTTTTCACGACGTGCAGTACCGGTTTCATCCTGTTGAAATACGACGGGTACGGTGGTGCCATTGATATATAAATTGTAGGTTGTTCCACCTGACAGCGTAGTCGGAAGGCTGGTGACCGTGGTCAAGCCTTTGCTAACCACAGGATTTGCCTGTGCACGTACGCCTGTCTCA
>JAULVH010000048.1:0-4240 GCA_032111105.1 Burkholderiaceae bacterium
CGTATGTACTGTCGCATGGTTATTACGATGCCTATTATCTGCAAGCACAAAAAATTCGTCGCTTGATCGCGCAAGATTTTCAACAAGCCTTCACGCAGTGCGATGTGATTATGGGGCCAGTGGCACCAACTGTGGCATGGGATCTGGGCTCAAAAGTCAATGACCCTGTGGCCAACTATCTGGCTGATATTTACACACTGTCGACTAGCCTGGCCGGCCTGCCTGGCATGTCCATACCTGTAGGCTTTGGTCAGGGCGAAAAAAATTCGCGTCGTCCAGTAGGGATGCAACTGATAGGCAATTACTTTACTGAAGCCAAACTACTTAATATCGCGCATCAGTTCCAGCTTGCCACCGACTGGCACAAGCAACGACCTGCACAGAACTAAAGGATACGTCATGCAATGGGAAGTCGTGATCGGGCTGGAAACACACGCACAGCTCACCACAGAATCTAAAATATTCAGCGGCGCGCCGATCGCGTTTGGCGCCGCGCCGAATACACAGGCATGCCCGGTTGATCTGGCATTACCTGGCGTGCTGCCGGTATTAAATAAGGGTGCTGTAGAACGCGCCATACAATTTGGCTTAGCGATAGGTGCAACTATCGCGCACGAATCTATATTCGCTCGTAAAAATTATTTTTATCCTGATCTGCCTAAGGGCTATCAGATCAGCCAGTTTGAAACTCCTGTGGTTCAAGGTGGCACGATATCGTTCGTACTCGAAAATGAAGGCAAGGCTGAACTCAAAACAGTTCAACTAACACGTGCGCATTTAGAAGAAGATGCGGGCAAATCATTGCACGAGGATTATCACGGCATGACGGGCATCGATCTCAATCGAGCCGGCACGCCTTTACTGGAAATCGTGACTGAGCCCGACATGCGCAGTGCGGCTGAAGCAGTGGCCTACGCCAAGGCGCTGCATGCACTCGTTGTGTGGCTGGGTGTTTGCGATGGCAACATGCAAGAAGGTTCATTCCGCTGCGATGCCAATGTGTCGGTCAGGCCAGTAGGACAAAAAGAATATGGTACCCGCTGCGAAGTTAAAAATTTAAATTCTTTCCGTTTTCTGGAAGAAGCCATTAACTACGAAGTTCGTCGTCAAATTGAACTCATAGAAGATGGCGGCACGGTCAGACAAGAAACTCGTCTATACGATCCCGATAAAAAAGAAACACGCTCTATGCGTAGCAAAGAAGATGCGATGGACTATCGCTATTTCCCCGATCCTGATCTGCCACCTTTGGTGATTGCGGCTGAGTGGATTGCGCGCGTCAAAGCGTCATTGCCAGAATTACCAGATGCTATGCGTGAGCGTTTTGTGCGCGACTATCAATTGTCAGAATATGACGCAATGGTGCTAACCCAGTCGAAAGCCATGGCTAATTATTTTGAAGCCGTGGTTTCGAATGCTGGTCGCGAGCAAGCCAAACAAGCCGCTAACTGGTTAATGGGTGATGTGTCATCGACGCTTAACCGCGAAGGTATCGATATTGCGCACGCTCCGGTAAGCGCGCTGCAATTTGCGTTGCTGTTAAAACGTATTGCTGACGGAACCATTTCTAACAAGCTCGCAAAAGAAGTATTTGCTGCTATGTGGGAAGCGCGCTCTGAATCTGCCACGCTGGCCGATGATGTCATTGAATCCAAAGGCTTAAAGCAAATTTCAGATAGTGGCGCACTCGAAAAAATTATTGATGAAGTGCTGGCTGCTAATGCCAAATCGGTAGAAGAATATCGTGCAGGTAAAGAAAAAGCGTTTAATGCACTGATAGGCCAGGCGATGAAAGCAAGTAAAGGTAAAGCTAACCCAGCTCAATTGACTGAACTGCTAAAACAAAAATTAGGATAGCGCTGATTAAGTGTGAATGGTATGGCGAGCCAGTTGCGCTGTGCGACGCTAAGTGAATCACGGGCTTGCTCGATCAGTGACTCGAGCAACGTATCGTTTTTATCGATTCAGTATTTTTTAAGGTGATGCACATCACCATTTCCACGCCCACCGAGACTAACAATGAAAAAAATATACGTCCTGTTATTGCTGTTGCTGACATTTACCGGCTTGGTAAATTCATCTCATGCGCAAACCGCGCAGATCAACACGGAATACCTGATGACGGTCTATATTCCTACTGAGCGCAAAGCCATCGATAGCAGCCTGACGGTTGTAAATATTCTTCCAGGCGGCTGGGTCAAAGGCCCACGCATCTCAGGAAAAGTTATTGCGCCAGGGGGTGACTGGATACGAACCACACCATCAGGCGCATTACGCTTGGACGTCAGATTAACGATAGAAACCGATGACGGCGCACAAATCTACATGACGTATGGCGGTGTGGTTGTTGGTTCCAAAGAAGCTGTTGAGGCGCTGGCACGCGGCGAAGTGTTGAGCGAAAAAGGCATGCCATATTTCATTACCACGCCTCAGTTTCAAACTTCATCTGAAAAATACAACTGGATGAATCAAGTGCAAGGCGTAGGCAAAATGGTAGAGCTCAAGCGCGCAAAAAATGATGCGTACGTGAAGTACGATATCTTTATCGCACGCTGATTAACTAACTCCATAGCGCTGACGATACGTCGCCACCGCTGGCGTGAACTTTCCTAGTTCTGCATTAGCGCCGGGCCCTGAAAGGTAGGCGAACAAATCGTTCAGATTAGCGATAGGCAGCACAGGCATACCAAAGTTTTGCTCAACTTCCTGCACCGCAGACAAACTCGATAGCGCGCCTTCTGCGCCACTTTTTTCCATTCTATCCAACGCAATCAGCACTGCACACGGAGTGGCGCCCTGCGCACGTATGAGGTCGACTGATTCACGCACTGACGTGCCCGCTGAAATCACATCATCAATAATCACCACGCGGCCGCTAAGCTTGGCGCCTACGATGGTGCCACCTTCGCCATGGTCTTTGGCTTCTTTGCGGTTGTAGGCAAACGGCACATTGTGGCCTTTGGCAGCGAGCGCAACAGCGGTCGCTGATGCGAGGGTAATGCCCTTGTATGCAGGCCCAAACAACATATCAAATTGCACGCCTGAATCGATCAATGTCTGTGCATAAAATTGAGCCAGCTTGCCCAGGCGCTCGCCATCATTGAATAATCCGGCATTAAAAAAATAAGGGGAAAGACGACCGGCCTTGGTGACAAACTCACCGAAGCGTAATACTCCCGCCGCGACGGAAAACTCGATAAATTCTTCACGCAGCTTGCTCACGTAGTCACCTTAAGTCGTTTCCAAAAGATGCTATTTTAACGCTCAACGGAGTGCCCGCCCGAATCGGTTATGCTAACTCGCAATTTGCTTCGTATTTTATCTATCGCGCTCACACATTATGAAAATCATCTCAGCCAATCTCAACGGCATACGCTCAGCCGCTAAAAAGAATTTTTTTGAATGGATGCATCAACAACAAGCGGATTTTGTGTGCGTGCAAGAGCTCAAAGCTCAGCACGCAGATATGTCACCTGATTTTCTGGCGCCGCCGGGTTATCACGGCCACTTTCATTACGCTGAAAAAAAAGGGTATTCCGGTACCGGGATTTATTCACGTGAAAAGCCTGTATCCGTGTCGACTGGATTTGGCAATGCTGAGTTTGATGCTGAAGGGCGCTATGTGCAGGTCGACTTTGCCAAGCTCTCGGTAATTTCTCTCTACTGCCCTTCGGGTTCATCGGGTGATGAGCGTCAACAAGCCAAGTTTCGCTTCATGGATGCCTTCATGCCGCATCTGCTGGCGCTTAGAAAATCAGGTCGCGAAGTCGTGATCTGTGGCGACTGGAATATCGCGCACAAAGAAATCGATCTCAAGAATTGGAAAAGCAACCAAAAAAATTCTGGTTTTCTTCCAGAAGAACGTCAGTGGATGAGTGAAGTCATTGGTGCCGCAGATTGGCGCGATGTGTATCGCTTAGTGCACCCTGACACCACCGGCGAAGCCTACACATGGTGGAGTAACCGCGGGCAGGCTTGGGCAAATAATGTGGGGTGGCGCATTGATTATCACATCGCGACACCCACTATTGCAGCCGCATCGAAAAGTGCATCAGTTTATAAAGAGGAGCGCTTCTCAGATCACTCGCCGCTGATTATTGATTACGAGTACGAGCTCTAGCGCACTGGCCGTCATCCCGGCATGCGGTTAGCCGGGAACTAGGAGATCCAAGTTGATCGCGCTCCGCGCGATTGTCGAGTAGTTAATTAAAGCTTCTGGGTGGTTGACCCAGCGCAAGTT
>JAULVH010000049.1:0-1843 GCA_032111105.1 Burkholderiaceae bacterium
CCCAACGACTGATGGTTTTTTTCTCAACTGTTTTGAAAATTAAATTCTCAACCAGCAAACCGAAAATAATGACAGTCAAAAGACCGGCAAACACATTCGGAATGTCCAACATATTTTTATTTTGAAAGATGTACCAACCCAAACCACCCGAACCAGAGCTTGCGCCAAACACCAACTCAGCGGCGATCAAGGTACGCCAAGCAAAGGCCCAGCCGATTTTCATTCCAGTCAAAATGCTTGGAAAGGCGCCTGGAATCAATATCTTGGTGACATAGGCAATGTTCGAAAGGCCATAGTTTTTACCCACCATGCGCCATGTCGGACTCACCGCCTTAAAACCCGCATGCGTATTGAGCGCGACCGCCCACAGCACCGCATGTATTAAGACAAAAATAATGCTGCCCTCGCCTAACCCAAACCAAATCATCGCCAAAGGTAATAAAGCAATCGAGGGTAAGGGATTGAACATTGAAGTCAGCGTTTCAAGAATATCCGAACCGATGCGCGTCGCGCTCGCAAAGGCCGTAAAAAGTGCGGCAATAGCAAGGCCTACTGCATAACCTTGCAACAAAACCGTGATGGAAGACCACGTCGCCATGATGATCTTGCCACTCACCAAGCCAGCCACAAAGGCTTGTACTGTCGCGGAAAAGGTTGGAAACAAAAGTGAGTTGTTCAGCCACACCGCATAAATCTCCCACACACCGGCCAAGAACAACAGCACGAGGGTCTTTCTCAAGAGGCCATTGCCCATCAAGCGTTCAATGGTACTGAGGGGCTTTTCAATGACACCAAAACCCGTCAACTCAATTTCATTGACTCTTTCTGGTCGAACGTTTGTCATTCCAACATTCATATTTTCACGCATGTGCGATTCTCTCGTGATCGTGGAATAGTAATTCTTCGATATGCTTAGCTAAAGGCTGTCCTGTCGGTCCAACAGTGTCAATGCCGTGACCATTCAACTCAGCACGTACCTGTCCGGGATGGGGGCTCAGCAAAAGAATACGATTACCAATTCGTACTGCCTCGGGAATCGAATGGGTTACAAATAAAACCGTAAATTTTGTATCTTCCCAAAGTTGTAGAAGCTCTTCCTGCATTTTTCCGCGCGTCAAAGCATCGAGCGCGGCGAAGGGTTCATCCATCAGTAAAATTTCAGGCTCCATCGCCATACCACGCGCGATTGCGACGCGTTGCTTCATACCTCCAGAAAGCGTATGTGGGAGACTGTCTGCAAAACCACGTAAATTAACCTTGTCGATGTAATGCATCGCTCGCTCATGAGCTTCTTTACGTCCAAGCTTACCGCTCGCAGTCAATGCAAACTCGACGTTTTGTTTGACTGTTTTCCACGGCAATAACTGATCAAACTCTTGAAACACCATCACTCGATCTGGACCAGGCTTATGGATTTCAATATCATTTAATTTAATTTGACCTTCGACCGGATTTAGAAAGCCTCCCACAGCTTTTAGTAACGTTGATTTTCCGCAGCCAGAAGGCCCGAGAATCACATAACGATCAGATTTAAGTACATCAAAACTCACGCGATATGTTGCCGTCACGAGGTGTTCTTTAGTGCGATAGCGAAGCGTCACGCCCTGCACAGAAAGCAGGGGTGCTTGAGTTGACTGCGGCATTGAGGGGGAATCCATTCAAAGATCAAAAACCCGTAGGTATCACATACCTACGGGAACGCGGAGATTAATGACCGCCAGCGACATCGCTGCCAGCAAAAAACAACTCTTCAATCGATTTTGGATTATTTTTTAACGAGCCGATCTGATTCATAAATGCCGCATATTTCATGACATTTTCTGGTTTTGTGGTGTATTTAATC
>JAULVH010000050.1:0-19560 GCA_032111105.1 Burkholderiaceae bacterium
GGCTAGAGCTTTACCCTCTCCTCTTCTTTTTGGCTGCCTTGCCAAATACCTTCAAAAAATTAATAGCGATATAAATCCAATCGAACTCTCTATGACGATTTAGAGAGAAAATCTAATCGATATCAAAACTATCTTTAAGCTTCGGCAGTTTAATGATTTGGTCTTTATGCAGTTTGTTTAGCGCTTTTTTTATAATTTTATAGATATCTAAATCAAATTCTGCCTTCCCGGTATTTGCAAAGTCATAGAGCTCATCATGGTCGTTTGCCGTTCCAAGGTAGCACCACTTATCGAGGACTATCATTTGTTTTTCGTCTTTGATTGCAATAGCGCTGTCGTATGGCCAAATTTGCACTTTAAATAAATCGAGTGCCTTTTTGAGATGTTGATTATTTATATCAACAGAGGTAACACCGATACAATAACCTGCGCACTTTTTTACTTGGTAACCAAAGCAGGGTTTGCCTTCAATTAATTTCTCCAGGCCCAGTAAACCTTCGCAGAGCTGGTATTTTTTTGCAATGGCAGATAAATAGTCATGAGCTTCACGCTTGCTGTAAAACAAACCAAAGAGGTTTTCTTGAAGACCCATCTGTAAATTTTTGTGGGTTACCAGCGTTGGTTTTTGTACGCCTGCAGCATCTTGTACTAAACTCCATGCACACAAATCCTTAGAGCGACGAAGCTTGATATTCATGCTCGGCATACGTTCTTTGATTAACCTGGACTCTAAAATTAGCGCAGAGAGTTCTCCGCCCGTCTCTATCCATTCAATGTCATGAACTTGAAGTGCAAGTTTCATTTCCTTGCGCACCGACAGGGCGCTATGAAAATGTCCCATGACTCTGCTGCGCATAGAAATACTTTTACCGATATACAGGGGTGCTTTATTTTGCCCGTAAAAAATATAGCATCCGGGTGTATCAGGAATAGCGTCAATCAGTGCCTGATTTATATTAGGTGGAAGGCTGGCACTACCGGTTAATTCCTCAACTGCTGCAAGCAATCGTTCTTTACCTACTAATTTTTCGCAAACTCGCCAAAATTGCAAAAGCACATCTGCGTCTCCCAGAGCTCTGTGTCTTGCGCTAACCGTGAGCTGGTGTGCATCAATGATGGTGTCTAAATTGTGTCGCTGCTGATTTGGGAAAAGTAAGCGCGATAATTTAACGGTACACAAAACATTGGGACGGAAATCAATTCCCATTCTTTTGAAAGACGCTTTGATAAAGCCGTAGTCAAAACGCGCGTTATGCGCAACAAATATTTTTCCTTGAAGCTCTTCTTTTAGTTGCAAACCAATTTCATCAAAAGCTGGCTGGCCCGCAACCATCTGCGGCGTAATGCCTGTCAGTCTTTGAATATTTTGCGGGATAAAAGTTTGAGGATCGATCAGGCTTTCCCAAATAACTACATCGTCATTAATTAAGGTTTTAATACCTATTTCAGTAATTCTGTCGCGTTCAAAGTTTGAACCTGTCGTTTCAATGTCGACAAAAGCAAACACAGGGGCGTTGTCTATTTTATTTTTCATCACTAGCACTTAGCTAAACATGGGCTACACAAGGGCAAGCCGGTAACCTACGGCATTAAGGGTATGGGAGTGATTTTGATGTCATTCGCTTTATGAGAGCTATGATGAACATAAAATCCAAAACTGACTTGCTAAGTATCCAGCTAGTTAATGTTTATCCAGCGAGGCGACTTTAAGCTACCTTGTTTTATTTATAAAAAAATTCTCCCTCATGCACAATTATGCACTTCGTTTGGAGATCTATTTTTTTGACCATTATCTGTAATGCCAGCCAGTTCCAGTTACTGCAGGGTGATTAGTACAGCTTATAAAGAACGATCCCAGCCTTACAAGTACTTGGTTAATAATATGCAGCGATCGGACAACGGGTAATTAATGTGTACCAAGCCTAATGCGTTGAGGATAAGTTTTACATGAAAATGATTACTTTTTTTTAGATGATTACCATTTAACTCTTAGAGTTACTGATTATGTTGTGGGCGGACTTAGGAATAGGTTTTTAAGGGTGACATTGTGAAAATATTGCTACAAACGCCAGATGAAATTCGTCATCAAATTTGGAAAGAGTTAAGTCGAGCGACATCCGATAGACATCACGCATGGCGTACGCCCGTGCTTGCCACGGCGAATTCAGATTATTCAGTTAATGCCCGCACCGTCGTATTGCGCAACGTGAACCAGCTAGAAGGTCAACTTCAAATTTTTACCGATGCCCGGAGCCCGAAAGTTGCGGAAATAACTGGCGCGTCAAATGCTGTCTTTGTATTTTGGAGTTCAAGATTACGCTGGCAGCTGCGCGTGCGAGTTATTATTTCAATGATTTCTAAGGGGCCGACGGTCGATGCACTCTGGCAGCGCGTAAAGCAGTCGGCTTCTGCGGGAGATTACTTAAGTCTCACACCGCCCGGAAGTTTGCTGAGTTCAGGCGCGTCAATATCGCCAAAATCAACTGAAATTGCCCTTAACGAATCACACTTTGCTATTTTGAATGCGCAAGTCATTGAAATAGATTGGCTTGAGCTAGCCAGTACCGGGCATCGCCGTGCCAAGATTACTACCGGCACATGGGATTGGTTAACCCCCTGAGCAATTGAGTTCCTTAGAGTGGGGTTTACTCGATTTCAACCGGTGACGTTGATGGCTATGCTCATAAAACTCATCAGGCTATAACCAATTCATCAAGCACTTTATTTTTCATAATCGCGGTATTTTTGGTAAACAGTTCAATGCTGGCTAATATTTACTTATTTGGGAGTTATTAATGAAAAAGACGCCAGCTACATTTTCGTCAGAGCGCCGGGTATTTTTGATTACCGCTACAGCTAGTGGCCTGCTCATCGGTGCTGCTGCCAGTGTGTCAGCACAAGAGTTGGTTTCTGAAAACGATCCACAGGCAATAGCATTAGGCTATAAAGCCGACGCAAACAATGTCGATAAAACTACGCAGCCTAAGTACTCAGCAGGTCAGGCATGTTCTAACTGTGCTCTCTATCGAGCCGCCGGTTCCGCCGCTGGTATGTGCACGCTGTTCACGGGCAAGCAAGTCGCCGCTAAAGCCTGGTGTAGTGCATGGGCAAAAGCGTATTAGATAGATGCTATTTAAGCAATTAACCTCAAAAAAACATTGCCATAAAAATATTATTAAGCCGTCATTACCGACATAACCCTATCTTTACGGTATGTTATTGATGAAACTTTCCCGAAAAACCCTATAATTGGCAGTTCCTAAAAGAGTTGCCCTAGCGCAACCAAAATAACAGTCAGGGGAACTTAATGCAGTTGATGTGGGTATCCGGTCCAACCGGTCATGTGCGAACCATTTCGATCACAGCGCGTAAAGTGCTGATCGGGACGTGCGCTATGGCGTTTGCATTGGTAGCCACGGGTTTCCTGCTGTATTTGATCGGATTCAAAATCGCTATTGAGGTCAGACCCGATCTGGCTCGTAGTCTGGGGGGTGTAACTACTCAAGCTGAACAACACCGCATGGAATCTGTATACCGCGAGCGACTTGCCAAACTGCAAGATATGCTTGATTCCACTGCAAAAGATATCCGTCAGCTGCAAGCCCTGAAAAACCGTTTCATGGAGCTCGCAACCCCTGCAACTTTGCGTGAAAAACGCAGCACCACTGAAGATGGTAAAGGCGGCCCGCTGGTCCCTTCGTCTCACGCAGGTCAGGACATACGCCAACCTCTGTCTAGTGCTTTTGATGAAGCCGCGCAAGAATTTGGTCAGTTTCAAAATTTAGTCAGTGCCCTGCCGCAAGATTGGGATCGTCAATTGGAATGGTTGCAAACTCTTCCCACGGGTGTTCCTATTAGTGGTGACTTTAGGGTCACAAGCGGCTTCGGTATGCGTAACGATCCATTTACAGGCACCCTGGCCAGGCATGAGGGTCTGGACTTTACTGCAGCTAGTGGCACTCCTATCCTGACGACAGCTGATGGCAAAGTAACTCGCTCTGGCTGGGAAGATACCTATGGCAATATCGTCGAGGTGACCCACGCTGAGGGCTTCATGACCCGCTATGCTCACATCAGCAAGCGCCACGTAACCGAGGGCCAACTAGTTAAACGTGGCCAGCGTATTGCGGACGTGGGAAGTACAGGAAGATCTACTGGTCCTCATTTGCATTACGAAGTTTTTCGTTACGGCCGAGTACTCAACCCGGTTCAAGTTCTGCCATTGGGAAATAGTTGATTTAGCGTGAAGCACGCTACACCAACTAATTCCATCTCGTAAAATACAAAGTCAGCTCAGCCCGAATCGCGTTATATTGCAGATACATGTATCGGCGCGGCCAGTGCGATGGAGAATGCTATGTTCCGTAAAATGAAACAAAATAAGTTGCTACCAACCCAGGAGAAGTTCGATACCCTGATAGGTGCAACCACTGAGATATATGGCCGACTGGTGCTACTAGATAGTGTTCGTATCGATGGCAAAGTCGTTGGAAATATTGAGACCGCCAAAGATAAAAAAGTAACCGTTGCGATAGGCCGCTCTGGGGAAGTTTCAGGAGACGTAACGGCGCACCGTGTCATGGTCGCTGGTAAAATCGAAGGTAATATTTATGCGACCGAGCGCGCCGAATTTCACAAAGATTCTGAAGTTCGTGGCGACATTACCTATGGCACCATCGGTGTGGAGCACGGAGCCAAGCTTTTGGGTTTAGTGATTCAGGCACAAAACAACTCTACGCCAGCAACTGATGCGCAAGCCGTCATCAAATTGGCGCAAGAAAAGAAATAAATACGTAAGTAAGTAAATTCACCCACATAAAAAAACCGCCGTTGAAGGCGGTTTTTTTTATTAGAGCATTCGGCTTAGGGCTTTTTCTTCAACTCGCCCTTGACCACGCCACCTCTCTGGATGGTGATGCTCTTGAAGCTTACTTTACCGTCTACAACTGCTCGGCTACCAATTGTCAGGTCTCGACAATCCAGAGCGCCAGAGAAGTTACCCTTGACGTTCATGGTATCGCAAGTAACATTGCCGTCCAGCACTCCCGACACACCAATCTGTATAGAGTGTAGCGACAAGGTGCCGCGCACAGTTCCATCAATCGTCAGATAGCCACTAGAGCGAATTTCGCCGATAAACTCGAAGCCCTCACTAATAATCGATGGCTTGAGGTTATTCACAGAGGGCTTTGCAACACCCCCGTTACCATTAGCATACTGAGCTTGATCATGATCGGACACCTGCATGTCCGGTTCTACCTGAATGATAGGATCGTTAGGTTCGGGACTGACCTCACTGATAGAAGCTTCTGGTCTGCCCTTCTCGTCGTTTCGTTTTTTGTTGAACACGTGTCAACCCTCTAAGTCAGTTGGAGCCAGAGGACGTGGAAGGGCTACCATCTCCGTCGATCTTCTGCAGCGAGCCTTGCAGATCGCCACCCTTCTCGATTTCAATCTCTGCATATTGCACAGAGCCTAGTGCCTTGCCAGTCGAACGAATGAATAGCGATTTTTTGGCCGTCAGCGTGTCATGTATTTCTCCACGCAGATCAATAATATCCGCAGTCACTTTGCCCTTAATTACTCCAGAACTGGCAACGATAAGTTCTCTCGCAGTAATTTCACCTTCAATGCTGCCGGATACTGACGCGATGTCGGGCACAACAAACGTGCCATTCAAAACAACACCCTCGCCCACCGTCAAACATCCGCTTTGATTTGAATCTGCCAACAGGGCCTCCCAGATTTCAGGTGATAAAAATTCGTAAACCTTGCATAAATAAAAATGTAGATTACAGCTTTACACTACATTTTGTATCCCACAAGAAATTATACGGTGAAATATTCAAAAAATCGTCAAAAATTGCAATACTTTGACGAATTTTCAGTATTACAACCTTGCTTATATGCAACATACACATAGTGTACCCAATATTTTCAGCTTAAACAGATTTCAAATTAAAAATATTCTAGCAATCCAAAAAATTTATTGTTATTATTAATGCAACTTATTTCAGCTTAACTAATTTTGTTTCTACTACAACCACAAAAACTCCCTAAGATGAAGAGCAACACCCCTTTGACAGCATCTTTATCGAATCAGCTCTTATAAAGGTGATGTACACATAATGAGTTATTCTAAAAACTTATCGATGTTATTTGAAATTTTAATTTTACTTATATATTGCGAAGCAGCATAATACTCTCTGTCTCCTCTATATCTCCTCCTCTGATATAGATTTAGCCCGCTTACTCAGCGGGCTTTTTTTTGCGCTATTGCGCAACAACAAGAGTGGACTGTCACCTGTACAGGCGAGAAACGTGACTTAGGTTCTTAGCAAAACCAAGATGCCTTCAAGCTCAAGCCTGAGAGCAGCCATATCATTACCCGCTACAGGTAATTGAGTCAGTGTGATATCGGGAGTGGATGGGCGCGTATCGAGTTTGTTTCGTGCGCCGCTAATGGTAAAACCCTGCTCATACAATAGCTCTCTGATACGACGTATCAGTAGCACTTCATGGTGTTGATAGTAGCGCCTGTTACCTCGACGCTTTACTGGTTTGAGCTGAGCAAATTCCTGCTCCCAGTAACGTAAGACATGCGGCTTTACACCACACAACTCGCTTACCTCACCAATAGTAAAGTAACGCTTGGCTGGAATCGGGGGCAAAGGGGCCAGCAGAGGCTTGGCTGCTCGATCGTTCATGGAAACAGTAACTAGCCAGCATGCGCAGCAGAACGTCGAGTGGCGGTATCCACCATGCCTTTCAGCTTTTGTCTCGCATGAAAGGTAACGACGCGACGGGCGCTAATAGGGATCTCTTGACCTGTTTTTGGGTTACGGCCTGGACGCTGAGGTTTGTCGCGTAATTGGAAATTACCGAAACCTGACAGCTTGACGGATTCGCCACGCTCTAGCGCATCGCGAATCTCTTCAAAAAAGGTCTCAACCATATCCTTAGCTTCACGCTTATTGAGACCTACTTGTTCAAACAGCATCTCAGCTAGCTCAGCCTTGGTTAAGGTAGGTAGTTCTTTTTCTGCTACCGCGCTTTCTTGGGATGCCAACAAGGCACGACCGAGATCTGCGGCAACAACGGATTCCATTTCGACGGGATTGCTGTGGTTCATGATGTGTTTTTTTAAGTCAATCCGGCGAGCTTATTTTCGTAACGTTGCACCAAGCTTTTTGTTGACAACGTCTAGAAATGCGCTCACGGCATCATCAATTGACTCGTCTTGCAGGGTGCTTTGAGTATCTTGCATGGTAATGCGGAAAGCAAGACTTTTTTCATCGGGAAGCAGTCCTTTTCCACGATATTCATCAAATAAAACAATATGTTGCATGATTCGACAGACTGAGTTTGCAGAACGCTGCTCTTCAAACACGTCGAAAATACTTTGTACATTTAATGATTGTTTGACAAGTAACGCCAAATCGCGCGTAACCGCAGGGAACTTCGAAATCTCGGTATAAATAGGTAGCGATTTCTGCTGCAAAAAGTGAGCATCCACCTCAAAAATTACTGGCGCTAAAGGCAGTTCCAGAATTTGCTGTAACCGCGGGTGCAACTCACCAATAAAACCAACAGGCACAGCATCTATCGCTACTTGCGCTGAGCGGCCAGGATGCAAGGCCGCATGAGTTAATGGCGAAAAATGCAGCTTATGAGGAGCACATAAGGCTTCAAGGTCTGCCTTGATATCAAAAAAATCAACGTTGCGTGATTCCTGACCCCATTGCTCGTTGACGACCGGGCCGTAGGCAATCGCTGCAACATGCTTGGATTGATTAATACCAGCAACCGTTAACGGACCATCCACCACCGTTGCATCGTTACGAAATACGCCACCAACTTCAAACACGCGAACCCGGGTAGATTTACGATTAAGGTTGTAACGAATATTGGCCACCAAACCACTAATCAATTGCGAGCGCATCACACTCATCTGACTGGCTATCGGATTGAGCAAACGAATAGGATGCAAGTTCCCAGCAAAATCCCGTTCAGCGTCTTCCTCGACAAAACTGAAATTCACAACTTCCTGATAATCCAAATCTGCCAGTTGCCGACGCACAGTAAATAGTGAGCGATTCTGCTCAGGCAAAATTCGCATTTGATTGGCAGATACCGGTGGTAACGCCGGAATATTTTCAAACCCGTAAACTCGCGCGATTTCTTCGATTAAATCTTCTTCTATCTCTATGTCAAAACGATAGCTAGGCGCCGTTACTTCAAATACATCATCGTGCTGGGTAAAGCTCAAACCGAGTCGATTAAAAATGCTGGATACATCGCTGGTATTGAGTGGGATACCGATGATTTTTGATGCGCGAGCTACGCGCAGTCGTACAGGCTTACGCTCAGGTAGCTGAGTAATGTGGTCGTCTACCGGCCCCACCATGGTTTGGCCAGGCGCACCACAAATTTCGATAATCAACTGCGTAATACGTTCTATGTGCTCAACGTTCGTTGCGAAATCAACGCCTCGTTCGAAACGATGCGCTGCATCGGTAGAAAAATTATAGCGACGTGCCCTGCCCTGAATAGCGTGCGGCCACCAGAAGGCGGCTTCCAAATAAATGTTTGTTGTTTCGAGTGAGACAGCTGTTGCGTCACCACCCATGATTCCGGCCAGAGACTCGACTTGCTGCTCATCAGAAATCACACCGACCCAGTCGTCAATTTCTACTGTGGTGCCGTTCAAGAGCTTCAGCGATTCACCTTTACGGCCCCAACGAATTTCTAGACCGCCGTGAATTTTGTCCAAATCAAATACGTGCGTAGGACGCCCCAGCTCCAGCATCACATAGTTCGATATATCAACCAATGCTGATATAGGACGTTGACCACTACGCTCTAAGCGATGCTTCATCCATTCAGGGGTAGCTGCTTTAGCATTTAATCCGCGAATTACACGACCTGAAAAACGTCCACACAGATCGGGCGCTGTGATGTTTACTTTGAGCTTTTCATCGCTATTGCTAACCACTGGCTCGCACACAGGCAGTGTCAATGGCGCTCCGGTCAATGCGGCTACTTCACGTGCAACACCTAAAACAGACAAACAATCAGCGCGGTTAGGTGTGAGCTTGATCGTAAATTTCAAATCATCGAGTTCATGATACTCACGAAAGTTTTGGCCTATGGGCGCGCTCTCAGACAGTTCTAATAAACCACCATGATCATCGGACAAACATAATTCGCGCGCAGAACACAGCATGCCTAGCGATTCAACACCACGCAGCTTACCTGCTTTAATTTCTATAACTTTGCCATCCTGACCCGGAGGCAATTTGGCACCCGCAAGCGCGCACGGCACTTTCATACCTACACGCACATTGGGCGCACCGCACACTATCGTGAGTAAAGTTCCGGTACCTGCATCGACCTGACAGACGTTGAGTCTATCGGCATTGGGATGGCGTTCGATTTCACGAACCTGCGCTACCACCACATGGGTAAATGGGGGCACGACGGGTTCGACCTCTTCCACTTCCAGACCTGCCATGGTGAGTAAATGCGACAGCTCATCCGAAGCCAGCTTAGGATTAACAAGAGTACGCAACCAATTTTCTGAAAATTGCATGGTGTGCCAGTAGTGAACGAATTCAGTTGAACTGTTTTAGAAAGCGAAGATCGCCTTCATAAAACAGACGTAAATCATTTATGCCATAACGCAGCATGGTCAGACGCTCGAGGCCAGAACCAAATGCAAACCCTATGAACTCCTCGGGATCCAAGCCCATATTTTTTAATACCGTGGGATGAACCTGACCGGCACCAGAGACTTCCAGCCAGCGACCTTTAAGGGGGCCACTACCAAAAGCGATATCGATCTCAGCGGAGGGTTCTGTAAACGGAAAATACGAGGGACGAAAACGAACCTGAAGATCATCGGTTTCGAAAAAAGCTTTTACGAAATTCAGATACACACCTTTGAGATCAGCGAAGCTGATATCGGTATCTATCCACAAGCCTTCAACCTGATGAAACATGGGTGAGTGCGTTGCATCGCTGTCGACTCGGTAAGTACGGCCCGGCGCAATCACTTTAATCGGCGGGCGGTTCATACGCGCATAACGCACTTGCATGGGACTGGTGTGAGTACGCAAAAGCAGTTGCTTACCCGTGCTGTCTTTTGCGTCGATATAAAACGTATCTTGCATGGAGCGTGCAGGATGATTTTCTGGGCTGTTGAGCGCAGTAAAATTTGTCCAGTCGTTTTCTATTTCCGGGCCATCGGCCACATCAAAACCTATGGATCCGAAAATAGCTTCAACCCGCTCCCACGTACGCATTACTGGATGAATACCGCCAAAACCACGACCGCGACCCGGCATCGTGACGTCGATGGCTTCTGCATTTAAACGCGTTTGCATCTGCGCATCGGCCAGCGCCTGGCGTCTACCTGAAAGCAGTGACTCGATTTTTTCTTTGGCTTGGTTAATAACAGCGCCCTGAGTGCGGCGGGCGTCGGGGTCCAGCTTACCCAAGCCTTTCATCTGCTCAGTAATTAGGCCTGTCTTGCCCAAATATTTGGCCTTAGCATTTTCCAATGCTGCCGGATCCTGTGCACCGATAAAATCGGCTTCAGCGGCGACGACGAGTTGTTCCAATGTGCTCATGGAATTGTTAGCTCGATTTCTGTTTGGGTATGACGATGAAAAAATAATGGGGCACCGGTTTACACCGCTGCCCCATCTACGTCTGTATCGCTAATCATCTGCGTGAGCGCTTGCAAGAAGCGCCCAATTCGCATTATCAAGCGGCGATGGTGGCCTTGACATGATTAACGATCGCTGCAAATGCTGGCTTGTCCATGACAGCCATGTCAGCCAAAACCTTACGATCCAAACTGATCGCGGCTCTTTTCAGGCCATTCATGAATACGCTGTATGTCAGGCCATGTTCGCGAGATGCGGCGTTAATACGTGTAATCCAGAGCGCACGAAATACACGCTTCTTGTTACGGCGATCGCGGTAGGCATACTGCCCAGCGCGCATAACCGCTTGTTTGGCTACACGATAAACGCGACTGCGGCGACCACGGTAGCCTTTGGCTGCGTTTAAGACTTTTTTATGACGGGCCCGTGCTGTGACCCCACGTTTTACTCTTGGCATGGTTAACTCCTGTCGTCGAGAGTGAGGTTAAGCGAAGGGCATCATTGCGCGGATTGAATCAATGTTCGTTTCATGAACATTGGTTGCACCCCGCAATTGACGTTTGTTCTTGGTGGTTTTCTTGGTCAGAATGTGGCGCTTAAAAGCTTGGCCACGTTTAACCGTTCCGCCTGGGCGCACGCGAAAACGCTTCTTCGCGCTGCTCTTGGTTTTCATTTTTGGCATAACAACTTTCTGCCTTTTCGGGCAGTCCTTTTATTTTACGATTACAGGTGGCAGCAAACACTGACTGCTCTTGGATGCCTGCACTCGCTTCTTATAAGCAATGGCATCGAGGCCATCGCATCCCGAGGGTCGCCCCTCGTGCGTCCCGCATTTTAGCGGGATCGCGGATTCTATCAAAGATTACTTCTTCTTTTTAGGCGACAGTATCATGACCATCTGCCGACCTTCCATTTTTGGAAACTGCTCAATCTGACCATAGGGTTCAAGATCAACCTTGAGTCGCTCCAGCACCCGCATACCGATTTCCTGGTGCGCCATTTCACGTCCACGAAACCGCAGCGTAATTTTTGTTTTGTCGCCTTCGTCAAGAAACTTAATCAGCTTGATGTTGTAGTCACCATCATCTGTGCCTGGGCGGAATTTGACCTCTTTTACCAAGATCACCTTCTGCTTCAACTTAGCTTCGTGAGCCTTTTTTTGTTCCTGATATCTGAACTTACCGTAGTCCATCAGACGACAAACGGGGGGCACAGCGGTAGGCGCGATTTCTACCAGATCGACATTCGCTTCTTCTGCTAGCCGGAACGCATCAGCTAAGCTGACTATACCCAAGGGTTCGTTATCGACACCAGCCAAGCGCAATTCAGGCGCGGAGATTTCACCGTTGATTCGGTGCGACTTATCAGTAGCTATTGCAGTATCCTCAAAAATCCAATAATTAAGCCGTGCTTCTACATCGAGGAAAGCTGACGGCAGATCCGTCAGATCTTGGCGGCAACCTCATGGTGAAGTCGCTCTACCAGACTGTCGATACTCATAACACCGAGATCGACATTGCCTCGTGCACGCACGGCCACTGTGTTTGCATCCCGTTCCTTATCGCCTATAACAACGATATATGGAATTTTTTGCAATGAATGCTCGCGTATTTTATAGGTTATTTTCTCATTGCGCAAATCACTATGCACTCTAAACCCTTGTTTTTTCAGGTTTTGCTCAAGATTGCGCGAATAGTCAGCCTGCCCGTCAGAAATGTTCAAAATGCTAACCTGAGTTGGGGCTAACCAAACTGGCAAGGCGCCTGAGTGATTTTCTATCAACATACCTATAAAACGCTCCAATGAGCCCAGAATGGCACGATGGAGCATGACAGGTACTTTGCGACTGTTGTCTTCAGCCGCGTACTCAGCGTCTAATCGCTCAGGCATGGCGAAATCCACCTGTATGGTGCCGCACTGCCAGGCCCGACCTATGGCGTCTTTCAGGGTGTATTCAATCTTAGGCCCGTAAAAGGCCCCTTCCCCTGGTGAAATCTCATAAGCGCAGCCTGAGCGCTCGAGTGAGGTAATCAAGGCTTTTTCCGCCTTGTCCCACAAATCGTCCGATCCAACACGCTTTTCTGGGCGAGTCGCGACCTTGTAAATGACTTCGTGAAAGCCAAAATCGCGATAAACCTTCTGCAAGAGCGCGGTGAAATCTACGCACTCGTCCAGAATTTGGTCTTCGGTACAGAAAATATGGCCGTCATCTTGGGTAAAACCACGTACCCGCATCATGCCGTGCAACGACCCCGAGGGCTCATTACGGTGACACTGACCAAACTCGCCATAACGCAGCGGAAGTTCGCGATAGGAATGTAGATTTGATTTAAATATCTGCACATGACCCGGACAATTCATCGGCTTTAACGCATAGTGCCGATTCTCCGAATCCGTGGTGAACATGTTGTCTTTATAGTTTTCCCAGTGGCCGGATTTTTCCCATAGGGTGCGGTCAAGAATTTGTGGTGCCTTCACTTCTTGATAGCCGTTGTCTTGGTACACATGACGCATGTACTGCTCAACCTGCTGCCAAACCGTCCATCCCTTGGGATGCCAAAAAATCAGACCCGGTGCTTCATCCTGAAAGTGAAACAGATCAAGCGCTTTACCTAGTTTGCGATGATCACGCTTCTCCGCTTCTTCGAGCATGTGCAGGTAGGCCTCTTGATCTTCTTTTTTGGCCCACGCAGTTCCGTAGATACGCTGCAGCATCTCGTTCTTCGAGTCGCCGCGCCAATAGGCACCGGCCAATTTCATTAACTTAAATACCTTGAGCTTGCCAGTCGATGGCACGTGCGGGCCGCGGCATAAATCGGTGAATTTACCTTCGCTGTACAAAGACACATCTTCACCGGCAGGTATAGAGGAAATAATCTCCGCCTTATAAGCCTCACCTATGGAATTGAAATACGCCACCGCTTCATCGCGTGGCAATACTTTACGCTCAACTGGTTCGTCTTTTTTCACCAGTTCAGCCATCTTTTTTTCTATGGTCTGTAGGTCTTCAGGAGTAAAGGGTCGCTTGTAGGAAAAATCGTAATAGAAACCGTTATCAACCACCGGCCCTATAGTTACCTGCGCATCGGGAAAAAGTTCTTTGACCGCGTAGGCCAGCAGGTGCGCTGTGGAGTGACGTATGACATCCAATCCTTCCGGATCTTTGTCGGTGATGATAGCGAGATTGACATCCTGCTTAATCAGATACGAGGTATCAACCACGTTACCGTCAACCTTGCCTGCGAGAGCTGCCTTGGCCAGGCCAGCGCCTATAGAGGCCGCAACCTGCGCGACAGTTACTGGAGCGTCAAACTCGCGTTGCGAGCCGTCGGGAAGTCGAATAGAAATCATATTTATTCTCCGGCAAAGAATTGCCCGGTGATGGGCATAAAAAAACGCGGGCTAGCCGCGCTTTTCTCACTACATAGTAAAACCGAGAATCGGACTAGCGGATCATGAGCTGGATCGTGCTGCTAGTTCGCGGTGTCATAACCGTATTGCCTTTCTCGCTCTTACAAAAAATTCCTGCTTTGGATATGTTGGTAGGCACGATTGGACTCGAACCAACGACCCCTACCATGTCAAGGTAGTGCTCTAACCAGCTGAGCTACGCGCCTAAAGAGGGCGAATTATAGCCAGCTTTGAATCTTTCTGCCAGTCTCGTGAGCCAATAAGCAGGAAAACTTAGTTTTATAGCATGTTGATTCGTTAACTCTGCTGTAAAACTCCGCACTTGCAGCCCTATGACGGTGCAACGCGGGGCGATGCTGCTTAAGTGAGAATTTAATTTCTTCTGACTTCAAGCACGCCTTTAACTTCGAGAATCACTGCCAGCGCTCGCTGTAATTGCGCTGTTGAAGCTATCTCTCCAGTAAATGACATGAATGCTTGCCCTTTGC
This sequence comes from Burkholderiaceae bacterium, assembly GCA_032111105.1. Classification (GTDB taxonomy): domain Bacteria; phylum Pseudomonadota; class Gammaproteobacteria; order Burkholderiales; family Burkholderiaceae_D; genus Pernthalerella. The sequence continues at coordinate 14,570 of JAULVH010000050.1, forward strand.
TGCTGCGTGTCGACACACCAATCACGTTGATTTTTTCGCGTAAAAAAATATCTGAAATATCGCGTAACAGACCTTGTCTATCACTGGCTTGTACAAACACATCAACCGGGTACACCGTATCCGTGGTTAACGTACCCCACTCCGTTTGCACCATACGCTCAGGCGCACGCAAACACATTTGCGAAAAATTTTTGCAAAGGGTTCGATGAATGGAAATACCTTTGCCGCGCGTAATAAAACCCACAATAGGATCAGGCGGCGCAGGCTTGCAGCAGCTCGCCATGCTAGTCAACAAGCCGCTAGTTCCCAAGACCAGCACACCCGACTTGCCACCCTGGGTCACACTCGATGCGCGGCTTTTGCGCGTTAGTGCAGCCTCATCAACTACGGCTGCCTTGCTCGTATCATTTGCACGCAAGGCCTGCTCTATCAACCTGAGACTGATCCTGTCGTTGCCCACAGCAAGTAATAACTCATCGAGCTTTTGAAATCCCAGCTTGTGCGCGAGATCTTCCAGGTTCACTGCCGTCTTGCCTTCACGCTGCAAGGTTTTTTCTAGCAGTGCGCGACCATGTATGAGCGTTTCTTCTTCTTCAATGGCGTTAAACCATGCACGAATTTTTGCTCTTGTGCGTTGACTTGCTGTGTAACCATCTGACAGCCAATCACGCGACGGGCCCGCTGAGCCTGAAGCAGCCGCCTCACCTTTTGCGGTAAGTATCTCAACCGTCTGAGCATTTTTTAGCGGCGTGTTTAATGGCACCATCGTGCCATTGATTTTCGCACCACGACAGCGGTGGCCTATATCGCTATGCAAGTGATACGCAAAATCAATCGGCGTTGCACCTGCAGGCAATTCAATCACTCGCGCCTGCGGTGTCATTACATAAATACGATCATTGAGCGATGCAGACTTTAATTGCTCCACCCACTGACGATCACTTTCACCTTCGCCAACCACTGCATCGGCTACTTCACTTTTCCAGTTGAGGAGCTGTCGTAGCCAGGCAATTTTTTCATCATATTTTTGATCAGCCGAACCACCACTACCTTCCTTGTAGCGCCAGTGCGCCGCCACACCGTATTCAGCAAATCGATGCATATCCTGGGTGCGTATTTGTACCTCTAGCGTGCGGCCATCATCAGCCTGAACTATGGTGTGCAGCGACTGATACCCATTGGATTTTGGGCGTGCGATGTAATCATCGAATTCTTCTGTAACAGGCGCCCAAATGGTATGAACTATCGACAGAACGGCATAGCAAGTTTTTACATCATCAACAATCACGCGAAATGCGCGTACATCGTGCAAGCGCGAAAAATCAATATCCTTACCCTGCATCTTGCTCCAGATACTAAAGATATGCTTAGGCCGTCCGTACACCTCGGCCTTGATGCCCGCCATAGACAACTCTGCTTTGAGCCTGACGATGGATTCCTCTACAAAGCTTTCTCTCTCCACACGACGCTCTTCCAGCATGCGTGCAATTTTTTTATACCCAGCAGGATCACTAAAGCGAAACGATAAATCTTCTAATTCCCACTTGAGCTGCCACACACCGAGTCGATTTGCTAAAGGTGCATACAGATCAAATGTCTCGCGTGCATAGCGCAAGGTCATGTCGTTTTCAAGCTTGCAATCAGCAAAATAACGTAGCGTCGTCAATCGCGAAGCCAGACGAACTAACACCACACGCATATCGGTGGCCATTGCCAGGGTCATTTTGCGCAACGTCTCTAGCTGAGTCGCTGCACTATGTTTACCCTTGCCTGTTTCCTTGTGAACGATCACGCCTTCATGCAAACGCATCAACTGCCGTATGCCCGCCACCATATTGGCGACCTCTGCACCGAAGTGCGATTCAATCAGTTGCGCGCGCTGTTCATCTAAACCTACCAACTCAAATAACATGCCCGCGATACGGGTGTCCGCATCGGTGCGTAGCGCAGCTAAGGCTGACACAACACCGCGTGAAAAATGCAGCGCATCTTGCCCAGTAGGTACCTGACGATTAGCATACGATTCACGCACGAATTCCTGCGCATCGATTAAGCGCGCCCCATCCTCAGGCCGTAGGCCCGCGATCAATGCTTCATTGCCTTCGGTATGAAGGGTGGTGGATACCATAACGTAAAATTTTTCTGCGAATTATCTATACCGTACTGCAGCTATACCTTACTGTTTTTCAAATTGAATCTGCGTTCAAGAGAGTAAAAAACGACGCGCAATTTCTATCTGATCCGCATTCACAAACGTAGGGGCGTGACCCACATCGGGCAATTCAACCAGTTGTGCTTTGGGGCCGCGCTCAGTCATTTGTTTAGCAGTCTCGGCAGTCAGTAAATCCGATTGTTCGCCTCGCACTAACAACACGGGGCAACGAATCGCATCATACGCGGCCCATAACGCCGCCTCACCCTGAATCACATTCTCTTCGGTCATGCTGCCAAATGCTTTCGCAATCGATGGATCGTAATGACGACGCCACGTTCCATCCGACTGCTGCCTCAATACATCGCGCGCTAGTTTGTCCCACTGATCGTTCGTGTGTGTTCCAAATGAAGCCGATACGGTGCGTATGTACTCTTCACCTTCCGCAAAACTACCAAAGTGTCTATCCAAACCTATATACGCCGCGATGCGCAGCAAGGCCGAATAATTCAAATTAGGCCCAATATCATTCATTATCATTTTGCGAATTGGCGATTCCGGCAACGATGCCAAACCCATACCAATCAGCCCGCCCATAGACGTTCCAAACCAATCCACGGTCGGCACATTAAGGCGCGCAACTAAGGTCACCATGTCGCTGACATACTGAGGCACAGCATACAAATGCGGATTTTTTAACCAGGACGAACGACCGCGGCCCACCACATCCGGACAAATCACACGATAGCGATCCGATAAAGCCCGCGCCAGATCATCAAAATCATCCGATACTCGCGAGACACCATGCACACAAACCAGCACCTCAGGATTATTCGGATCGCCCCATTCCTTGTACGCCATGTGATGTAAGCCTAGCGGCGACAGACATTGCACCATGTTGATTTGCGGCTGCGTCATTTAAGGGCGCTCCAGATTTAGTGAATAGACCATCATTTTACTGGCCTCTGGCCTTACAATCCTAAGTAGTCCATCATCTTTTTAAGAGAAAAAAATGCAGAATCGTTCACTCTCCGGCAAATCGGCCCTAGTCACTGGATCCACCTCAGGCATTGGTCTGGGTATTGCCCATGCACTCGCCGCTCAGGGAGCCAACATCGTCATGAATGGCTTTGGCGATGCTGCCGCTATTGATCAACTGCAAAAAGATATCGCTAAGCAGCATGGCGTGCGCACAACCTACAGCGGCGCGGATATGTCGAAAGCGTCTGAGATCGAGCAAATGATGCGCGAGGCCGCTGCACAAATGGGTGGCATCGATATCTTAGTTAACAATGCTGGCATACAGCACGTCGCTAATGTGGAAGATTTTCCAGTCGATCGCTGGGACGCCGTGATTGCCATCAACCTGAGTTCAGCATTTCACACTTCGCGATTAGCCTTGCCCTTCATGAAAAAAAATAACTGGGGGCGCATCATCAACATCGCCTCGGTGCATGGCTTGGTCGGCTCGGCTGGCAAATCAGCGTATGTCGCTGCTAAACACGGCATCATCGGATTAACGAAAGTCACCGCATTAGAAAACGCGCAAACAGGTATTACTTGTAACGCGATTTGCCCGGGATGGGTACTAACACCACTAGTTCAAAAACAAGTCGATGCGCGTGCGCATGACAAATCGCTTTCTCAAGAAGCGGCAAAGCACGAGCTACTCATAGAAAAGCAGCCATCAGCTGAATTCGTCACGCCGGAACAATTGGGTGAACTGGCCGTATTTTTGTGTAGTTCCGCCGCATCTCAAGTGCGAGGCGCTGCATGGAATATGGATGGAGGCTGGGCTGCGCAGTGATTATTTATTTCCCCTATACCGCTTTAAGGTAACTATAGCTTGCGAGTTCGGATAGCCATCCGGTTTGTTTTGATTTTTTATGAATTAACTCAAATAACTCTTCCCTCTTAGCAGGATCGTTAACTTTCTTTATGTAAAAAAATACCGAATTTCCGCTTGTGTCGCGTAGCGCCACATTAATGAATCGATTCTGCTCACAAAGAAATGAAACAAAATCTACATCGTTATTTATAACGGCATGAAAGAGCAAAGTCTGCCCATGCTCATCCGCAAGATTCATATAATTATTTTCTTCAAATAACTCTACATATTTCTCCGTTTCAGAATCAGATGATCCGTCGTAGGGTAGGTCAATTGAATTGAGATACAATTTAATCGCTGGATTTTCAGGATGTTGTGAGATGCCTGCTTGCTCGAGTAAAGGATAAAGCTTCACATGGCCATATTTATAGGCCACCGTCGCCGCATTTTCACCATGCACATTTAGCCAGTCTTTTCTGAGAATAGGACTTTCAGTCAGCAGGACTTTTACCAACGCAGATCGTCCTGCTTTGCAGGCAAGCATGAGTACTGAATTTTCTAAACTATCCGTCACATTTGCGGTACAGCCCAATCGAATCATGCGTATGAGCAAATCCTCTGCCTGATCAGAAATGGCACCCTCCCTAAATTCGATCACCTTGATAATTCCTGTACGAATAAACTCCTTGATTTCGCGGTAGTTAACAAGTGGTGGACGGTCAAACCGCAGATTATTTTCTTCCATACCCTTCATAACAATTGTTAATTGATCCAATTCCTTTTCAAGCAATGCAGGTTGAATACGAAGCGCAAGCGACACGGCAATTTCTTTGAGATTCTTTGGCTCAGAAAGTGGATCGCTTTTCTTTTGTGAAATTTTTCCCGAAGAAGAAGAAGAAGAAAGAACAAGCGCTGTATGTTGATTCGTATTTTGGTCAGAAAGCGGACTGACGCTCTGCTTTGAGCTAGGCTCCTTTGACATTTCTTTGGACCCAGAGACCTGACTCGTTT
>JAULVH010000051.1:0-5245 GCA_032111105.1 Burkholderiaceae bacterium
GGCGCTACCGCTGGTATTACCTCCCTCGGTATTAGGTTTTTATCTTTTGCTGGCGATGGGGCCAAATGGGCCTGTGGGTCAGTTCACACGTGCTTTAGGTATAGAACAGTTGCCATTTACTTTTTGGGGCTTGGTGATTGCCTCGGTTTTTTATTCTCTGCCTTTTATGGTGCAGCCTTTACAAACTGCATTTGAAGCTATTGGTAAGCGTCCCATGGAAGTAGCTGCCACGTTGCGGGCTAGCCCACTTGATGCATTTTTTAGTGTGGCCTTGCCTATGGCACTACCAGGATTTATCACCGCCTCCATCATGACATTTGCGCACACAGTCGGCGAATTCGGTGTGGTGCTCATGATAGGTGGGAACATCGCCGGTCAAACGCGCGTGGCTTCGGTACAAATTTATGATTATGTCGAGGCTATGCAATACGCGCAGGCGCATAGCCTCTCGGCCATCATGTTGGTGTTTTCATTTTTGGTGCTGCTGGCCTTGCAGATATGGCGGCCTCAGGTTAAGCGTGAGGTCTGATTTGTCAGGCATACACATACATCTGCAAATTCAGTGGCCAGGTTTTTCGCTTGATGCGGCGTTCGATGCGCCTGGGCAGGGCATCACTGCTTTATTTGGTCCTTCGGGATGTGGCAAGACGACGCTCTTGCGCAGCATCGCCGGATTAGAGCCTACTGCAAAAGGCCACGTTCGTATCAATGACGTCGTTTGGCAAAACGATCAGCAGTCACTTCCTGCGCATGAGCGTGAGATCGGCTACGTGTTTCAAGAAGCGAGTTTGTTTCCGCATTTATCAGTACTGGGTAATTTGCAATTTGGCCGCAAACGAAGTCGTGCCAAAGCGCAGATAGATCTGGATGCACTGATCGAGTTACTGGGTATTGCGCCGTTACTCAATCGGCAGCCGCAGTCACTCTCGGGAGGTGAGCGTCAGCGAGTTGGTATTGCACGCTCACTGGCCGTTAATCCGCATTTGCTGCTGATGGATGAACCCCTGGCCGCACTTGATTTAGCACGCAAACAAGAGATCATTCCGTACCTTGAACGACTGCATCGTGAATTAAAATTACCCATGCTGTATGTCACACATTCACCCGATGAAGTAGTCCGGCTGGCACATCACATCGTTGTGCTGGAAGCGGGCAGGGTAGTGTCTGGCGGATCGTTGGTTGAAACCTTGTCGCGCGTTGATTTGCCTATACGTTTGGGTGAGGATCTGGGTGCGGTATTGCAAGCCACGGTAGGGGAAATAGACACGCAGTGGAAGCTTGCGCGGCTTGATTTTACTGGTGGATTTTTTTGGACACGCGCTCAAAGTTTGTCGGTGGGTGATTCGGTGCGTGTTCGTGTACTGGCGCGTGATGTCAGTATCGCTTGCGAACGTCCCGCGACCAGCACCATACAAAACATACTGCAGGCACGTATTACTGACATCGTTGATGACGATCAGGAAGGTTTAGCACTGGTGCGTGTCATGGTGGGCGACTCACCACTGATTGCGCGTGTTACCCGGCGCTCTGTCGCTGAATTAAAACTTGAACCTCAGCTGCCTGTGTGGATACAAGTGAAATCAGTGGCGTTGACTTGAAATGACTACGCAGTCTGTGCATCCGTCTTTCGCTGTGCTCATTATTTATGACGGCGACTGCACTTTTTGTAACGCCTACACGCAGCTGCTGCAATTGCAGCAAACGGTAGGCCCGGTTGAATTACTTAGTGCCCGATCGGATGATGTGCGGGTGCAGTACTACGCACAGTGTGGTTATGATCTGAATGAAGGTATGTTGGTAGTCACCCAAAATCAGGTGTATGCCGGAGCAGCAGCTGTGCACTGGCTGTCACTGCATCTGGCGGGAAAAGGTATCTTCGCTACGGTGCATCGTTGGGTGTTTAATCATGCGTGGTTAGCAAGCTTGCTGTATCCACTGCTTAAACTCGGCAGACGATGTTGGCTGACGCTGTGCGGCCGATCACTCATAGCGCAGCCTAACAAAACGCGCGATTTAAGCTGAACAATCAACCAGTACGCCAAAATTTTCTCGTACGGCTCTTTGAGCCAATTTAGGCTGCACCGAAACGTTGATTTTTTGCTTAAATATAGCCTGACTCTGGCCGTAAATCTCTTGTATGACTCGCTTGGCCTGGCTCACATTCATGTGCCGCAGGGCTAGCCCAATACGACCGAAATTGGTGGCTTCTAATTCGGGGCTAAATTCCAGCAGCACCCGGTAAGCCATCGTAGCTTCCATCAGATTATTGGCATCCAATGCAGCGATCAGCGCTTTAAGTTTTTGCTGGTGTTGCTGGCGGCGACTACTGCCCGAGTGTTCCTGACCTCTGCGGCCGGATCCGGTTGAGTTGATGCGTATGCCAAGTTCGGTGTTCATTATGGTGCCCCTCTGCTCAAGGTCGTCCGCGCAAACTGATGGAGTCTATGGCTAGATCTATCGGTTTATCCGACAGTTTTTGTAATGATTTATGAGAAAAATTTTTAGCAAAGGCGAAGTTTTTTTACTTCATGAACCATTAAGGTCCAGTTTTAAGCGCATGCAAGCTCTCTCGGAGGCATGGTTTTTCTGGGGTTTTGCGGCAGCTAGGCCTGGTTTGGCCCGACAAATCGCTATGAAGTTTAAAAGTTTACGGTTTTCCGACACTTTTTTAGGCACGGTATTTGCTGCTAAGTGAGCATAGTCCCTGTTCACGAAAGGAAGTCGACATGCAACAGCAAAATAAAAATGTTATGGATTTCGCAATGCCCTCTATGGATACCTTAGCCCAGTATCGTCGCCGTTCGCACGCAGACAATGTGCAGGATATCTGGCGCAAACATGGCTGGACACCACCGACAGAAAGTCGCAAGGATTTCAGAGCAACGCTAAGGACAACCGCTGACCGGATCCCGTTGCATTATTGATAGCAGATGTCTCCTCCCGCGCCTTTAGCCAATGAGGGTTTGGGATTGGCCCGCTAATTTAGCGGGCCTTTTTTGTTTTGGAAGCCCTTCTTCTGACTAAGATAAAGAAGCTTTCGCAGGTAAAATCAGGCCAGAGAAATCTTTAAGGTCTGACTACGTCACTCCTCTCTCGACAAATAAACAAATAAAAATGAGGAGATGCTGCGAGTGAATGCTTCTATTACTAAAGCAACCTGCCTGGGCGTGATTGGTTTAGGCACCATGGGTTACGGCGCAGCGATCAGTGCTAGTCGCCGAAGTTTTCCTACTGTCGGCTTGGATATCAGCCCGACCAACATCAAACGATTTACCGATACCGGCGGCAAAGTTGCCAGCGATATCAGCACGCTTGCGGCTGAGTGTGATGCATTCCTGGTTTTAGTGGTCAATGCGGCGCAAACCGAAGCAGTTTTGTTTGGTGAAAACGGTCTGGCTTCTAAAGCCAAACCCGGCAGCGTCATCATCGCTGCAGCAACTGTGGATCCTTCGCTGCCACCCCTCTGGGAAAAACAACTCAATGAACGCGGCCTGCATTTTATCGATGGCCCTGTGTCGGGCGGCGCTGTTAAAGCAGAAGCCGGTGAGATGACCGTTATGGCCTCGGGTAAACCAGAAGCCTTTGCTGTTGCAGAAGATGTGCTGCAAGCCTACGCAGGCAAAGTGTATCGACTTGGCGAGCATGCCGGCCCAGGCTCCACTGTAAAAATGGTGAATCAGCATTTAGCGGGTGTGCATATCGCCGCTGCGTGTGAAGCGATGGCGCTGGGTATTAAGGCCGGTGCCGATCCACATCAATTGTATGAAGTGATTTGCAATTCAGCCGGTATGAGCTGGATGTTTCAAAATCGCGTACCGCACATACTGGCAGGCGATTACGCGCCGCTTTCAGCAGTGAATATTTTCGTCAAAGATTTAGGCATCGTGCTGGATGCAGCGCAAAAACTCACCATGGCATTACCTTTGGCATCCTCAGCTCATCAGTTGTATTTGGGTGCGTCGGGTGCAGGCTTTGGTCAGGAAGACGACAGCGCAGTCATTAAACTCTATGCGCAAATGACAGGTATCACGCTGCCAGCAAAGGCAGATAAATCATGATGCTTGGAGTTATAGCCGACGACCACACCGGTGCTACCGATGTGGCCAGCATGTTGGTGCGCTCGGGCTTGCGCACGGTACAAATTATTGGCGTGCCGTTAGCTACAGCAGCTATCGATTTAAAAGAGATTGATGCAGTAGTCGTGGCACTTAAGTCGCGCAACATTGATCCCGCAGAAGCTATAGCGCAGTCGCTGGCCGCTTTGCATTGGTTGCAGCAACAAGGCGCGCAACGGTTTTATTTCAAATACTGCTCAACCTTTGATTCCACTGCTAAAGGCAATATTGGTCAGGTTACTGATGCCTTGATGTTGGCATTGAAAACGCATTACACGATTGCGTGTCCCGCCTTCCCTGAAAATCATCGTACTATTTTTAAAGGCCATTTGTTTGTGGGCGATGTGCTCTTGTCGGATTCCGGCATGCGCCATCATCCACTCACACCCATGACAGATTCCAATCTCATGCGTGTGCTCGGTGCGCAAACTAAGTGCAGCGTAGGTTTGTTAAACCATACGCAGATAGCGCAGGGTGCTGCTAGCCTGCATGCAGTTGTTCAACAACGTATCGCAACCGCTACTAAAGCATCGCCAGGTGAAATCGATATCGCCGATGCGGTGACCAATTCTGATCTCATGACCTTGGGTGAAGCACTCGCCGATCTTCCACTGGTGACAGCGGGTTCGGGCTTAGCACTCGGTTTGGCGGCTGCTTATATATCGCGCGGTTTGGTAAAGGCTGACGTGCATGCTGCCCAATTACCTGCGACTACAGCTAAGGCGGTTGTTTTATCCGGCTCCTGTTCGGTTGCAACCAACACGCAGGTTAAGCATTGGCTAAGCGCAGGTCGTGCAGCTATGCGTATCGATCCACGCCGACTCGCTGCAAATGAACCCGTAGCGCAGCAAGTATTGGATTGGCATGCTCAACAAAAAGATACCTGCTTAATTTATGCTACCTCGTTGCCCGATGAAGTCGCTGCTTTACAAAAAGAATTTGGTGTCAGCGAACTCGGAGAAAAAATTGAGCACTGCATGGGTGCTATTGCGAGCGGGTTGATTGCGCAAGGCGTACGACGCTTTGTAGTGGCCGGTGGCGAGACCTCAGGCGCAGTTGTCAATGCGCTTGGTGTGCAGTCCTTGAAAATTGGTGCGGCAATTGATCCGGGTGTGCCATGGACAGCAGGG
>JAULVH010000052.1:0-10401 GCA_032111105.1 Burkholderiaceae bacterium
CAGGAACGCGCAAGCTGTCCAATGATGTTGCTGAAGTCATAGGCAAAGCCTTATCAAAATAAATTACTTACATAGAGACATGCCATGAAACGAATTAGCCTCACGCAATATCTGATAGAAGAGCAGCGATTAAATAATTCCATACCTGCAGAATTACGTTTGCTGATAGAAGTAGTTGCCAGAGCGTGTAAGACGATTAGTCACGCGGTGGGTAAAGGCGCACTTGGCGACGTTTTGGGAGCAGCTGAAACTGAAAACGTGCAAGGTGAGATACAAAAAAAACTCGACATCATTTCCAATGAAATTTTGTTGCAGGCAAACGAGTGGGGCGGCCACTTGGCTGCCATGGCCTCTGAAGAGATGGAAACTATTCATCCCATACCGAACCGATACCCCAAAGGTGAGTACATGCTGTTGTTTGATCCTTTAGATGGATCATCCAATATTGATGTCAATGTATCGATAGGCACAATATTTTCTGTGCTTAAAGCACCCGATGGAATGGCGACACCGACAGAAGAAGATTTTTTACAACCGGGTACCAAGCAGGTAGCCGCTGGCTATGCCGTGTACGGACCACAGACAGTGCTGGTACTGACTACTGGTAATGGTGTACATGGCTTTACGTTAGATAGAGAGATGGGTTCGTGGGTCATGACTCAGCGGAATATTCAAATACCCGCAGATACTGCTGAATACGCCATCAACACCTCAAATTCACGCCATTGGTATCCGCCGGTTAAGCGTTATATCAACGAGTTGGAAGCAGGTAAGACAGGACCGCGCGAGAAAAATTTTAATATGCGTTGGATTGCGTCTATGGTGGCTGATGTTCATCGCATACTTAATCGTGGCGGTATCTTCATGTACCCCGCCGATCAGCGTGAGCCAGATAAGCCAGGCAAACTACGTTTGATGTACGAAGCTAATCCTATGGCATTAATTATCGAGCAGGCTGGAGGCATTGCTACTGACGGCAAGATGCGTATTCTTGACATTCAACCCACCAAATTGCATCAACGTGTTGCTGTCTTTTTAGGTTCGCGCAATGAAGTTGAAGTGGTTACTCGATATCATTCCGAATAACTATGGCGCGCTAAATTAGCTGACCCGTCATCGTCGAAGATCGTATGTGGGATTTTTGACTGAAGTGGTTTTTAAAAATCCGCTTGTTCGCTGATGTAGCTCAGTTGGTAGAGCAACTGATTCGTAATCAGTAGGTCGGACGTTCGATTCGTCTCATCAGCAAAAATAAAACCATCTATGTTCTGTTCATTAGCGGCTATTTATTCTGACAGCAAGCTTCGAATAGCAGCTACAAAAGATTCAGCTTTCTTGACGGCGCTGTATACCTGCGCGCTTGTAATTTCTTCGCCTGTGTAATCTGCCAGTAGTCGAAGTTGTTCGACTTCATTAAATGTGCGGCCCAGCTCGCGGGAAATTTTATTGGTTGAAACAATGCGCAATCCGAAGGCAGAGATAAGTCCGCTATGCGTTTTCGTTACTTAGTAATCCGCCCTGTTTTCTGCCAGAAGCGCGGCATGAGCGGCATCGTACATGGCGTAATACGCACGGTTGCACGCGCCTTCGATCTCACCTGCTTCGCTAAGTAGGCGCGCTGCATTCAAAGCGCGTTCGGCCTTGATGATGTATTTCGCAGATGTAAAAGCTGAGCTCAAAGCCGGATACCTTCGCGCCTAATTGAATTAATCAAAGAGGGATTGCTAAATTGTTCAGGGTACGTCAACTCGTGCTGCCATAAGGGCAAGGCCTGTACCAGAATCCCTGTATCTAACATTACATCAAAGGCAACCCCTGCCATGGCGATAGCAGTCTCCGACCTATTGCCAGGCTGATTGTTCATGATTACGGCAAGGTCGGCATCACTATCTGGGCTATGGGTGTTCCGGGCTCTGCTGCCAAATAGAATTGCATGATCTACAGGGAATTGCTTTGAAATGCGCTCAAGGAATATCTTGGCGGCATTTACAGTGTCTGGATCAGCTATCGAAATAATCTTGCTCATGCAAATAAGTCTAGCATGGCTTAACTTTCAATTAGAGGTTAGCGATACATCCAGACTAGATTTTTGTGCGAAGGGAATAGCTGGTGCGGTTTGTTTAAGTCAAAAGAACAGGTAGTTGCTCGCATCAAAGCCCAAGTAAGATAATCTCCTGACGGTTCGGGGCGAGTTACTACTTCTTCCAGCTCACTGCCTCGCCCAATTCCTTCAGCGATAACTTAGGTGCTAGTTCACGAATAAAATCTATCGTGTATTCTTTTCATTACTGGCTATTTATTCTGAAAGCATGCATCTAATCGCAGCTACAAAAGGTTTAGCTTTCTTGACGGCGCTGTATACCTGCTTACATGTATTTCCTCGCCTGTTTTCTGCCAGAAGCGCAGCATGAGCGGCATCGTACACGGCGTAATAGACGCGGTTACAAGCCCCTTCACCCCACCTACCTCTATAAGAAACGTGCAAAGCGTAACTTGCGCCGTGCCTTGGTGATGTACTTATAAGACGCGATAGCTGATCTGTGACAACTATTATGTTGCTGATGATTTTTGTTTTTTTATATAAGTTATCAAAAAAAATTTCTTGCCCCTCTGACTATTTTGGTATCACCATATAATCATCAGGAAAACATTGGAGGTCTAATGTCAACCACGCTCAGCATCAAGGGCCAAGTCACTATCCCTAAGCAGATCCGCGACGCGCTTGGAATAAGGCCAGGCATGCCAGTGGACTTCGCTATTAATCAAGATGGCGAAGTGGTGATACGCAAGGCCGAGGGTTCGGCCAAGAGCAAACCCGACCGGTTCGAGGCTGTTCGAGGCAAGGCCGATGTAAAGTGGTGCACCCAAGATCTGATGGCATTGTTACGTGGTGAAGAGTAATGCTAGTCGATACGAACGTTCTGGTCGACGTCCTGGAAAACGACTCCGACTGGGCTGATTGGTCAATTGCCCAACTGCAAGCGCAGTCCAAGGTTCACCGGTTGGTCATTAATCCGATCATCTACTCCGAGTTATCGCTGACATTTTCTGCTGTCGAGGCGCTGGATCAAGTGCTTGATGGCATGGAGCTGCACATGCTCGAAATTCCCAAGCCTGCTTTGTTTTTGGCCGGCAAAGCGTTTGTGCAATACCGCCGCAGCGGTGGTGTGAAAAACAACGTACTTGGAGATTTTTTTATTGAGGCACACGCCGCTGTCAGCGGGCTGCCAGTATTAACCCGGGATACGCGACGCTATAAGAATTATTTCCCAAGTATCAGATTGGTTGCGCCAGACTCGGCTTGATACGAAAGCGATATGAAAATACGTAGTTCATTATTACTTTTAATTGACTGCTTGCCTTAGATAAATGACCCCGTTGATCAGAAATTTTTCTGTAGGAGATGAGGTTGAGCTATCTAGAGTTTTTCAATCATCAATTCGTGAACTCGCATCCATTGATTACACGGCAGAACAAATTGAAGCATGGGCAGGATCATCACGTAGTTTCTCGCTATGGGTTAAGCGAATGCAGGAAATTAATCCTTTTGTCGTAGAGGTCGACGGCGTTATTGCTGCATATGCAGATTTACAAGTCGATGGTTATATCGATCATTTTTTCGTTGCGGGTAAGTACGCTAGGCAAGGTATAGGATCTATGCTTATGAGCCACATAATCGAAAATGCAATCGCCAAAGGAATTACTACGCTCACTAGTGAAGTAAGCCTAAATGCCCAAAATTTTTTTGCTCACTTTGGCTTTGTACTAGTTGAGCAAAATTCAAGAAAAATACAAGGAGTTATGATGCCTAATGCGCTGATGTGCTGCGAAATTTTTCTAAAAAATTATTCCAATAAAAACAATAAAAACTAAAAAATTCTTACGTCTGCTAAAAAACTAAATCGTTTTCTACTTCTTCCAGCTCACGGCCTCGCCCAATTCCTTCAGCGATAACTTAGGTGCTAGTTCACGAATAAAATCTATCGTGTATTCACATAAAAAAGCTCCACGCCTGACAGCCACGCCCGTACGCAGTGCCTGAGGCCACGAGCACCCACAGTGCAGCGGTTATAAATTTAGAAAACATAGCAACCCTTTACGCAGTTAATGGAATGGACAGAGCTTAAAGGCGTAAAAAGTGCTTGTGAACGAATAAGAACGCAATTGCTTATGCAAATTTCAACTAGCTTATGGTGACTGATGACGTATTTCAGTCCAATCCCACCTAAAATGTCGGGTAATAAATCAGGTAAGTGGCAAGGTGCTAACCACAGCTGACGTGGATACAGCCGAACGCAGAATCATTATTCAGGAGAGTTAGTCGTGACAGATTTCGATAAGGGTTTGCATAAACGCGATGTAAATTATGTGCCCCTGACACCATTAGATTTCATTGCCCGAGCAGCGGAGGTGTATGGTGATCGCCCGGCGGTCGTGCATGGTTCTGTTAGGCGTAACTGGCGAACAACGTATGAACGTTGCCGACGACTCGCATCTGCACTGACTGCGCGCGGTATACAAAAAAACGATACGGTGGCGGTACTTTTGCCTAACATTCCAGCAATGGTGGAGTGTCATTTCGGTGTTCCCATGGCGGGATCAGTACTCAATACCTTAAACACACGGCTAGATTTTGCGACGCTGCTATTCATGCTGCGCCATGGTGAAGCCAAGGTGTTGATTGCCGATACCGAATATCTGTCTTTGGTTACCAGCTTGCGTGCAGAGTTACCTGATTTAGTGATTATTGGTGTCGCCGACACCACGGTTGACACACCGCCCGTGCCATCGGATTGGCTGGATTATGAAGTTTTGCTGGACGAAGGTGATCCGCAGTTCAACTGGCAGCTGCCCTCGGATGAATGGGATGCGATTGCGTTGAACTACACCTCAGGCACTACGGGAGATCCTAAGGGCGTGGTCTATCACCATCGTGGTGCTGCTATCAATGCGATTTCAAATATTCTTGAATGGGATATGCCCAAGCACGCAGTGTATCTTTGGACGCTGCCTATGTTTCATTGCAATGGCTGGTGTTTTCCGTGGACGGTAGCTGCGCGCGCGGGTGTCAATATTTGTCTGCGCAAATTTGATGCGCAATTTGTATTGGAATTAATCGCTAAAGAGCACATCACACATTATTGTGGCGCGCCTATAGTGCAAAGTGCTTTGGCATCCGCTCCGGCTGAATGGCGCAAAGGCATACAACATCGCGTCTCGACCATGGTCGCAGCAGCGCCGCCTTCTTCCGCCATGCTGGCACAAATGGCTGCTATGGGTTTCGATATTACGCACGTGTATGGTCTGACAGAGGTGTATGGCCCGGCAACCGTGTGTGCCAAACAGACTGAATGGGATGCGCTGGATTTAGCTGAGCAAGCTGAAAAAAATGCACGCCAGGGAGTGCGTTATCACTTGCAAGCCGGAGTGACCGTTTTGAATCCTGAGACTATGCAGCCAGTACCCGCCGATGGCGAGACCATGGGCGAGATTATGTTTCGCGGGAATATTTGCATGAAGGGTTATTTAAAAAATGAACGCGCCACAGAAGAGGCATTCCAGGGTGGCTGGTTTCATACCGGTGATCTGGCAGTAATTAATCCGGATGGTTACGTCAGAATTCGTGATCGCAGCAAAGACATCATTATTTCAGGTGGTGAAAATATTTCGAGTATAGAGGTGGAAGATGCGCTGTATCAGCATCCTGCCGTTGTTGCGTGCGCCGTGGTGGCTGCACCGGATCCTAAATGGGGTGAAGTGCCGTGTGCATTTATCGAGACGCGTGAGGGAGTGACATTAACCAAAGACGAAATTATCGTTCACTGCAAAGCACTCTTGGCAGGATACAAAGTACCAAAATTAGTGGTGTTTAAAGAGATACCTAAAACATCGACAGGCAAGATACAAAAGTTTTTATTAAGGCAGGAAGCCGGCTCAATAAAAGCAATTAATCAAGACTAAGAATGTTGCAGCAATGATGAGTTTTAAAGCAAGCAGCCCGGCATGTGCCGGGCTGTTTGTTTGTGAGTCGCAATCTTGGTGAGCCGGACTACGAGTAAGCTTGATTATTTACTTTTCTCTTTAGGTTTCAGTTTGACTTGTGCCCAAATTGCAAACGCTTGAGGCGTCAAGGTATTCCATTTTTCTAAATCTTGCGGAGTTAAGTTGGTCGGAAGCGGGCCGATATTTAACATGGCATTCTGAAAATCTTTTTCAGTAGGCTTCTCAGGTAGCTTGGCAAATAAATTGATACGCCAGGCATTACATGCGGCAGCTTCACGGATACGATCATTTTTTACGCCGGGCCAGCCTTTATTCATTTCCGTGATGATGTCATCGCGCTGAGTACGAACATCATTCGGAGTGACTTTTGCTTTGGTGCGATTACTTTTGTGCAGTATGTGAATTTGTGCAAACAGTCCGGCAAACTCTGTCATTAACTCACCAAACTGAGGTGTTGGTACAGTCAGTGTTGAGTGAACGATAGAAGTAGCAGAACAGCGCAATGCAGCGGCCTCTATCGAAGCGTCTTGTGCGCTGGCAGCAGGCGCAGAAAAAATCATGGCGAAAACACTCATTGCCATGAGCAGGGAAGATAGTTTGTTGAGGTGCATGAGGTGGTCTCTAAATGGGTTTACCGTTTTAATGAATGGCGTAATTCGCCTAGCGCACGGTGTAATCTGTGACTAAATGAGATCATAGATTTGCCCGCCAACTGTCGTGCCGATTCCATTGCGCGATTGTAGCTGATCTGGAGAAACATCCGAACCGCGGCCTAGTAAGCACTGAATAACCAAAAATGACCCCTTCACTAGGTAATCGTCAGGGCTTAGTTTATTGATTTAGTTGGCCCGGCTCGCACAATGACGGCGGCCAGCCATAAAATACACACTCGATCTGCATCTCCCCTGGTTCAATAAACAAAATATAATCTAGCCTTTCTGCCCCGGGCAGTCTGACCAGTCAAAGTGAACATCCATGCGAGTATTTAATTTCAGCGCCGGCCCAGCAGTTTTACCTGAGGCTGTTTTACGCCGCGCGGCAGATGAAATGCTGGACTGGCATGGTAGCGGTATGTCGGTGATGGAGATGAGCCACCGCGGCAAGGAATTTATGAGTATCGCGCACAGCGCGGAATCGAATTTTCGTCAGCTGCTAGGTATTCCAGCCAATTACAAAGTCCTGTTTTTGCAGGGCGGCGCCATGGCGATGAATGCGCTGATTCCCATGAATCTGTTGGGTGGGCATCGTTCAGCTGATTATGTGAATACGGGGATTTGGTCATCCAAGTCTATCGATGAGGCAAAAAAGTATTGCCACGTCAATGTGGCGGCGTCGTCCGAAGATAAGGGTTTTACGTATGTGCCCCCGCAATCGACCTGGAAAACGGATTCACAGGCGGCCTATCTTCATTTCTGTAGTAATGAAACGATAGGTGGTGTTGAATATCATTGGCTGCCTGAAGTGGGTGATATTCCTTTGGTGGCTGACATGTCATCGAATATTTTGTCGTGTGTAATGGATGTTAGTAAATACGCAGTGATCTACGGTGGTGCGCAGAAAAATATTGGGCCAGCGGGATTAACCTTTGTAATTGTTCGAGAAGATATGCTGGACCGCGCGTTGCCCATTACGCCCTCTGTCTTTCATTGGAAAGAGCAAGCCGAACATGAATCGATGGTCAACACACCGCCCACGTACGGAATTTATATCGCGGGTTTGGTATTTGAATGGTTGCAGCAGCAGGGTGGTTTGGCAGCGATAGAAAAAATGAATTTAGACAAAGCGACGCGTTTGTATGAGTACCTGGATTCCACGGATTTTTATTCCAGTCCGGTAAATAAGAATGATAGATCGCGCATGAACATTCCCTTTCATTTGCACGACACACGATTAAATGACGCCTTTTTAGAAGGTGCACAGCAGCGTGGTTTACTGCAATTAAAAGGTCATCGTAGTGTGGGTGGTATGCGTGCATCAATTTACAATGCCATGCCCGTCGAGGGCGTGATCGCATTGATCAACTACTTGCGTGATTTCGAAAAAAATCACGCTTAATCTTCCGTTTTCAGAACTGCGCGGCAAGGCAGATCGATAATTTCACATCGGTCTATTGCCTGATAAAAATCTCTCGCATATTTAATCGCTGCTTACTTAACGATAGCTTGTTTGATCGGCTTGTTTTTGTATCCGATTGGGGATTTAATTCTTGGTCATCAAGTCCAACAGAAAAAATTTGTGTGGCTGTGTTAGTGCCACAATTTTCTGACTTGTTAGACCAGGAGTTCTCATGCAAATTGAAATACAACAGGAAATCACATCAGTTGAATCGCTGCTTGAATGCAGCCCGCAAGAAAAAGCGCGGCGCGAGCTCATGCAAACATTGCATTACAGCGGGCAGCGCTCAGTCGCTGAATTGGTCGATATGACAGATGCAGAGCGATGTAAATGGTTATTCTGGAATTTACATGAAAATCTGGATGAGATCCGTACCATGGAGCCGACCCTTTCAGCCAGAGTCACAGGCACTCAATTTACCGTTGCAGATGGGTCGCGTCTGATTGGTCAAGGGTGTATGGAAAAGCGTCTCGACCTTTCTTGCAAATGGACTATGTCACTTTCATGCGCTGGCCCGCATGAAGAAATCACTCACACCATAGGCGAAGGCTGGATTAATTTAGTGATTGCAGAAGAAGCGCCGGCCTATCTCACGTTGCGTGATGGTCAAAAGGCTTATCTTGATGCGGATCACTCCACGTATCCCAATCAAATTTATCTTGAGGGATGGATTACTCCTACCATATGGCATGAAATGCGCTCGCATTTATCCAACCCTAATCCCACCTGTCGCACGGATATCGTTTTACTGGACAACCTGCTTTTTCCGGTAAAAAAAGAATTTGATTTTGTGGCCGGACCACCGGGTGCGTTGGGTGTAATAACGATGGAGTTTCGCGCTTTCTCGCATCCCACTGAGCGACGTGCTAATCGCCGTGGCGAGCCCAGATTGCGCTCATAGGTTTGTAATGACAGGGGGGATTTGTATGCATCGCGAGCCCATACCACTGACTGAGGATGAGCCTTTTCAAGATGATGTGCCGCATCCTGTGCCACAGGATGAGCCGATACCCGATCCGAATCCTGAGTTGGTTTAAACCTGCGCTTTAAATCAGCGCAGGTGGAGAAAGTAGCTAGTAGCTAGTAGCTAGTACTTAATGCTAGCTACTGCTCGCCTCGGTTTCCATGATGCGTTGCACGCGTCGCAAATACCAGGCCAAAGCAATTCCAACCAATGCCAGACTCAGGCTGTTACCTAACCAAAAACCTGCAGCGCCTTGCACGCTGTCAGGGGTCAAGCCCGTGGTGTTAAATCCTATGACATAACCACCGCCTAAGCCCACACCCCACAGCGCAACGGCGTACATCAGTGTAGGTATGGTCGCCACTTTATAAGCACGCAGTACGAATGCTGAACCTATTTGTATCGCATCGAACAGCTGATAAAAAGCGATGAAAAAAAACAGCGGCATAGCCGCATTAGCGACAGCACTATCAGGGGTATAGAGTCCGATGATTTGAGAACGTAACAACCAAACTGTGATTCCCAAACCTACGGAAAGCAGGATGCCCAGTCGTATACCTGCATGACCCGTACAACGAGCTGATTCCCAGCGACCTGCGCCAATTTCTTGCGCAACAAGCGTCGTGGTTGCATGCGCTATCGATAGCGGTAGCATGTAGAGCACAGTACCGAAGTTGGCTGTGATTTGGTGAGCTGCCAATACATCACTTCCCAGGCGAGCTATAAATAGTGCCATGAAAGTAAAGGCAGTCACTTCAATTAAATAAGATAAACCCATGGGCAAACCCAGCCTGAGTAAAGCCGATTGCGCTTTCCATTGCGGCCTTTCCAAGCCATAGCCCATGATGTGGAATTGCGTAAAAAAACTATCGCGACGCAGTATGAGCCAACTTATTAATACGATGAGCCACGTACTAATCACGGTAGCAATAGCAGCACCTGCAGTACCAAAAGCGGGTATGCCTACAGCGCCAAAAATAAACACAGCATTGAGTGGAATTTTAAGTACCAGACCCGCTAACTGAAGCAGCATCACGGTTCGTGGTCGAGACAGCGCTGTGTTTAATGAGGCATACACACGAAAGCCCAGTGTTGCCGGTAGTGCGAATGACAGTATGTGCAGGTACTGCTCAACCTTATCAGTCATCTCGGGCGGTGCTTGTGCAATCGAGAGAAGTACATGAGGAAAGCTAAATAAGCTAGCGCCTGCGATAGACAAAAAAATCGCCAGCCAAACACCTTGCCGTACTTCGGCACCAATAGCATGGAATTTTTTCGCGCCGAATAATTGCGCAATGCTGGGTGCTAACGCTTGCAAC
>JAULVH010000053.1:0-2926 GCA_032111105.1 Burkholderiaceae bacterium
CCATCTCATTGACGCGCAGCAACCCCCAAGGCGAGATCGGCTTCCTCTCCGACATCCGACGCATGAACGTGGGTATGACCCGTGCACGGCGCAAGCTGTTGCTGGTCGGCGATTCGTCCACGCTTTGTTGCCATCCGTTTTTTGTGGACTTGCTGGCCCATGTGAAGAGCATAGGGGGCTATTTCCAGAGCGCAGGCGCTTACGATAGTTTTATTAATTACATACCTACCGTGCCTGAAGCTCAGCACGAATATCCTTACTCGGCATTAGCCAAAAAAACGATCGATAAATAGTCTTCTTAAAATTTGTTAAAAAATGATCGTAACCAATCTACAAAAATAAAATGATCAATTTTAAATACCGAATTCTTTTTTCTCTTCATGGGCAACATCTGCCGAAGTCCCACAGCAGGGGGAAAGCTGTGGCGGCTGAAATACCGAATAAATAGCAAGGTGAAGTAGCTCGCAATGGGAACTTACTCTGATGACGGGACTCATGATCAAGTCATTCAAGATCCCTGGCAACACGAAAGCCGCTAGCGCTAAAACGATAATACGTTGGATGGCTTCCATCTCTAACAGTGGCTCTTAAATTCTGAGGATCATCACCCCAAGAGTGGCATTATTGATTCTCGCCTGAGCAATTAGCTTGGCCATATCTTGCCAAAATAGTTAAATGAGTTAGGTCTTACCTTTTCCTGCTGAAAGATCACGGCAAAAGCCGTGTCGGGAGGCCTGAAAAACCGATTGGAAAAACGTGGCTTATGTCCCGCTAATCTAAACAAGTCAGATTACCTGGGGAGATACTGATTTATGATGAATTTTTATGGCGAACCAGCGCGGCTGTGCGATGCGGGGTAAAGTAAAACAACGGTTTAGCTTGGTCCCTAGCGCAAAAAAACGTCTCGTTTTTTGTTTAATCAATACTTCCTCAGCATGAATTACTAGTTCTTTTTATTCTAAGGCCAAGATAACTTGCAATCATAATGTCTTTGTAAGCCTATGATCATTGCAAAGCGCTACCCGCTCAGGATTATGCTGCCTCTACGAGATACTTGAATGCACTCACCTACTTTGGGCTTAACTGCGGGTACGAAGGCCGTAGTGGCGAGCGTTACAGCCAACGTTATTCTTGGCGCATCATCCATTTATTGGAAAGCGCTGAGTAGTTTTACACCTCTGGCATTACTGTGCTACCGGATACTGTTTTCCCTGCTAACACTCACCATCATTCTTTTAGTCAAAAAAGAAGCTCTAACGCTGGTGAAAAAAATTTCACTTAAATTATTAACAGTACATGTATTTGCCGCTGCTTTCGTGGTGATTAATTGGGGTACGTTTATATGGGCATCTATTCATGGTCACATTCTTGAAAGCGGTCTCGGGTATTTGCTTGCTCCTTTTGTAGCAATAGCTGTTGGCAAATTTGTTCTCGGGGATAAAACCACCACAGCTACATCCATAGCACTGGCAATCATTGCTCTAACCGTCGGATACTTATTCAATACAGAAGGAGATTTAACTCATTGGGTATACCTCACCATAGGAATAACTTGGGGTGGATATGCCTGTTTGAAAAAATGGACAACCTTAGACTCTTTTAGCGGGCTATTCGTAGAGACTGCTGTGCTAGCAATGCTCATTCCTCTAATACTGATTGTGTTACCGGTTACTTTAAGCTCGCCAGCTGGAACATCAAACTCAGAACTTGCTCTGCTTGGGCTGTGCGGATTATTTTCAGTCATCCCGCTGACACTGTTTAGTTTTGCAGCATCGCGACTGCCGCTCTCCCTGATGGGATTTTTTCAATTTATTCTACCTTTGACTCAACTTTTTATTGCACTGGTCGTATACCGCCAATCAACTTCACCCAGTACCTTATTATGTTTTTCTATTATCGGATTGAGCTTAGCGTTAATTATGATGATGTCACTTTTAGATAATCGAAATTTACAAAAAAAAACGAGTAGCTCCCATTGACACCAAAGTCCTCGACATTCCAAATCAAAAAATAATTTAGATATCAATTTACGCTCTAGCCAAAATCTTGACTGACGCTGATTAATTTATAGTTTTATGACAAGCCAGCAAAGCTGCCAGCCAGTAAGGGAGGTAAAGCCAAGAATTGGGTTCGACCCATAATTAATAAAACGCTTTTTTTACTTAACCAGTACTACCTTTGCCTGAGCCAATCCCAATAATTTTAGCGTCTTCCGAACTACGTTTGATAGTCTTCAATTATGTTCGTTCTCTGAACCTGCCCACAAAGCCTAACCACATAAATACACAGAGTCAGATTATCAATCATGGTTAGAATTCATCAAGGCATCAATACCACTTATCACTCATCTCTCCACATTGAGAGAATTTCATACCTTGACACTACAGAAAATTAATTTTTAATCGTAGTAAGTTACCACTTTAAATTTGATTTCTTTAAAATACTTTTAGGGGAAATTAACTATCAATTAGCATCTCCCTAATTATTTTTCAATCTCCGGCTCTTGCGCGACACCTCAAAAAAATCATTCGGCTTACGCTTAACCCATTTCACGAATAATTGAATCTCTGGATGGGCTAGTAAGGCCTCGACGGTGCTGTATTGACGCGCCAATTCGGTTTCGGTGAACAAGGCGTGTATCTGTCGATGACAGATCCTATGCAAAAATTGTGTTTGCTTGCCGCCCTTGGATTTCGGGATTAAATGATGCGCATCTTTCATCGCATCAGGGATAGGGCGTTCACATAGAGGGCAAATTACCAGGCTAGTGACCGATGTCTCTTGCAATCGTTCACTGATTAATTTTCGGCGTATGTGACCAACCATAATTTATCAGCGAGTTTGGTTAACGAGTGCTGCTATCTCGGCGTAAAAAATATACTGCAAGATCATCTTCGGTAAACCAGTATTCGATCATGTTTACCTG
>JAULVH010000054.1:0-3210 GCA_032111105.1 Burkholderiaceae bacterium
GATAAGGTCGGGTCTCTCCAGGTACTCGAGATAATATTTCTTCTTTGAGTTCTCCTGTCACTACGATGTCATACGTAACAATATCGGCGCTCGCATCGGAGAGAAGTTCTATAGCATCAGATCGCAGCCAATTGTCAGCACCTATAAAAAGCACATATTCTGTAGTTACTCTCGCCAGCATGTCTTGAAAATTATCGACTGTACCCAGATTCGTGGGCCTGAGTATGTATTCAAGATCCGGGTACAAGTCCGGCAGGTGGGCGCAATCTAGGCCACCGTCATCAACGAATAAAATTTTTGCGGGGCTGCTTGTTTGAGACAACAACGACTCAATGCAATGTGATGCAAGGTGTCCGTATCTATAGGACGCAATAACGACTGTAATCATATGGGGGGGGTAAACACTTAGCTTAGTCTGATTTGGGGCGTAATATAACAGCCAGCCAAATAGTGTCCAAGGCAATTAATCGATTATCTGAAGATGTATTACTTTTTTTAGTGGTTTAAGACGAGATCGAACCGCACCGAGGAGGATGATTCGTCAGTAGGGATTCTTAATTTGTAGTAATTGCGATTTAATCTGACAGTTAACCCCGATGCATCCAAATACGTGACGATTTTTCTTGAATAAAAAAAGCCCTCGTTATTATTAACGAGGGCTTTGATTATTTATTAGCTAAGTCATACATTCGGGTGTAGCTTCAGGGGATTGCTAGCCCTGCTCGATGAGCAATTGAAGTAGCATGAATTGGTTAATCAGCCGCTTCTGTCTCTTGCGCACGGCGATACCGCAGTGAAGAGACGACAGATGCCACGATAAAGCCTATACCGATCAGACCCGTGACGATTTCAGGGACATGGAATTTCATGGTGATGAACATGATCAGGGCGAGGATACCGATCGCATAGTGCGCGCCGTGCTCCAGGTAGACGTATTCGTCAAGCGTACCTTGCTTAACCAAGAATACCGTAATCGATCGCACAAACACCGCGCCGATGGCGAGGCCGAGCATGATAATCACCACATCATTGGTGATCGCAAACGCGCCGATCACGCCATCAAATGAGAACGAAGCATCAAGCACCTCAAGATACAAAAAGCCGCCGATACTACCGGTTTTGACTGCCTTGGCTACGTCGCTTTCACCGGATTCTTCCTTTTCAAGCATGTTTCCAAGAATATCCACGCCAACGTAGACGATGATGCCCCAGACGCCGGCGGTCAGCACCGGAAGGTGATTATCAGGCTCAGCGAGCGCAAGGCTAGCTAGCACGACCGATAGCGCGATGAAAATAGGCACCGCTTGAATTTTTCCGTAGCTCGCTATCTTTTCTTCAAAGTGACCGGCCCAATGTAATTCCTTCTCTTCGTCAAATAAGAAATTCAAGAAAACCAGGAGAAGAAAAACTCCACCGAAGGCAGCGACTTCATCGTGGTGCTTGGTGAGGAAAAAAGAAAATTGACGCGGATCGTGCATCGCGAGGTTCCACACTTCAGCAGCGCCAAGATCAGCAGTTTGCGCGACGATGACCAGCGGGAATAGCAAACGCATACCAACCACCGCCACCAGAATACCGATTGTCAGGAACAGCTTTTGCCAGAAATCATTCCAGTGCTTGAGCACCGAGGCATTGACAACGGCATTGTCGAACGAGAGGGATATCTCGAGTACGCCCAAGATTAACGCAACACCAAAGCCAGTCAGCGCGGCCTCAGTACCACCGTGTTCATACCCCCACCAAGTCGCCAGCCCAAGACAAATCAACGCAAAAATAATTGAACCACTAAAGTGACGCAAAGCAGACCTCCAATATCATGTTTTTGTGGGGTGAATCATTACTAGGCACTCTATCTCGATATGTGTTTTATAGAGAGTCTGTGCTCTGCCCAAATAACTCAAGCTGATTTAGCTTGGATTTTCTTAAATTGAGCGCAAAGCCGCTGGATTAAATGGTCGGATTGCTGGCTTTATATCACAAGGTGCTGCCTCTGCGCTGATCATCTACACGCGATGGAGTTGTCACGAAACTAATTGACATGCGTGCATTACCATTACCCGCATTAGCACCAATGCGAGCGGTCCTCAGTGATCAGTAAATAGTTGAACTTTCAGGCTGCTAATACTAAAGCGAGTAGTCTGCTGGCTGTTGCATAAAAAGATAGTCCTCGCTATGACTAAATCCCAACCGCGGCTGATGGTAAACAGGGTCTCACCGACGGGCAGATTTACGCATCTGCAGGGTATGATCTTGGCATTGAAAACGGTAACAGCCGTTTATTTCAAGTTCACTACCCGCATTGTTTAACAGGTAAATCTACGTGTCCATTCTTTTTTTCGTGCACAGAAGCGCTCAAATGATCGGGGCTGCTTTACTACTACTGATAGTTACAAATACAAATGCACGCGAACATCAACCGCTGTTCGATGCGCACATACATTTCAGCGTAGGTGCTACCTCAATTTATACGCCAGCGGCCGCACTGCAGATACTTGATTCGTCAGGTATAGGT
Source organism: Burkholderiaceae bacterium (assembly GCA_032111105.1). Taxonomy (GTDB): domain Bacteria; phylum Pseudomonadota; class Gammaproteobacteria; order Burkholderiales; family Burkholderiaceae_D; genus Pernthalerella. The sequence goes on from JAULVH010000054.1 coordinate 2,513, forward strand.
ATTGCGCTGCTATCGAGCACACCGAATGACGGTACGCTGGCTTTATATGCTGCTTACCCGCATCGCTTTATTCCCTTTCTCCGTCCTTACCGCAAGACACGTGATCTGGCGACCTGGAGCGAAGAACGGCGCAGCTGGTTTAAAGATCCTCAGACTATTGCGTTCCTCGAGCAAGAGCTCAGCCGGGGCATCTATCGCGGAATTGGAGAATTTCATGTCGACGGAAATGAAGTCGATACATTGGTGATGCATGACTTGGTTCAACTTGCGGCAAAACACGGGCTCTGGTTGATGGCTCATTCTGACGCAGCAGCGATAGAAAAACTTTTTGCATTGGATCCGAATGCAAAAATTTTGTGGGCCCACACAGGTATGGATGAACCTGTTGAACGTGTCTCCAAATTACTCAATCGTTATCCGAAATTGTATGGAGAACTCTCTTACCGGTCGGGAGTCAGTGGTGGATTATCTGCCGAATGGCGTGAAATGCTATTGCAATTCCCTGATCGTTTTGTCTATGGGTCAGACACTTGGGTTCCATCCCGGTGGACAGAAGTGAACTCGCTGACGTCAGAAGCTCGAGATTGGTTATCTACGTTGCCTGCTCCAGTTGCAGAGAACATCGCTTTCCGCAATGCCTTGCGATTGTTCGGCCAATCTGGAGTGCAAACGACGAAGTGATGCCGTCAACAGCAGGC
>JAULVH010000055.1:0-408 GCA_032111105.1 Burkholderiaceae bacterium
TGTTGTTGGTGTTGTTGGTGTGGTCGTGGTTGGTGTGGTCGTGGTTGGCGTTGTTCCGGTGCCTGGAGACGACGATGCCACCGTCGTCGTGACCGAACCATCCGGATTGGTATTAGTCACTTGTCCTGTCGTGACATTACCCGCTGGGTCCAGTGCGTATTGAGCCGTACCTGTACTTCCACCACATGCCGCGAGAATGATCGACACCGTGGTCGCTGCGGTGAGCGAGCAGGCGCGAATCGATTTGCTTTTACGTGAAATGCAATGTGTCAAAATTATCTCCATCGGTTAAGTCTGATCTGTCAATCACCACAGATCGTTTACAAAGCCCTCTTCAGAGCATTGCCGATGGAGAAGAGTTCCGTACGGAAATAAAAAAACTTTTTAAGAAAACTTTTTTATCAATCA
>JAULVH010000055.1:418-2993 GCA_032111105.1 Burkholderiaceae bacterium
TAACGCAAGGAATCGCGGGCTTATTCAAGAAAAATAAAGTCACATCAATTGACGGTTTTGCGAAATTTATCGATAAAAACACAATCGAAGTTGAAAATGACGGCAAAAAAGAAAAATACACCGCCAAAAATTTCGTAATCGCCACCGGATCAGAAGTGGTAAGCCTTCCAAACGTTGAAATCGACGAAGAAGTCATCGTTTCATCAACTGGCGCGCTTGTCATACTTTTCAGCTCGTGAGCAATATGCTCGGCGAGCCGCAGAGCCAATGCGGTAATGGTAATGGTTGGAAAATTAGCACCGGCTGTCGGAAAAACAGAACTGCCGGCAATGTACAAGTTGGCAAGGCCATGCACCTTGCCGTTCGCATCGACCACACCACGTTTTTCATCGATGTGCATGCGCGTGGTGCCCATATGATGCCAGGTACCCTCAGGCTCCAGAGTCGCCGGCCATCCATGGTGTTCCATCGATGGCCCCAGAGTGACCCGCGCGACGCCAGACTGGTGAAGTTCGTCGGCAATCAATGCAAGACTGCGGTCGCCCGTGCGCCTGACCAGCGTATCAAGGCGCCAGTCAATTTCAACCCGTGGCATACCCAAGGCATCTTTCTGCGTGGCTGACAGACTGACACGACTGTCGGGATCAGGTGCCGGTTCGATGATGACCTGAAAACTTATTTTTTGAATCAGCGCGCGCGGATGAAACAAGCGCGTGAAGCCGTAGGCTAATGTGTTGACGGGATCTTTTACCATGGTCAGCATATCGTCTCTGAGACGCCATCCCGGCTGTTCTTTTGACAGCAACGCTTGTTTGCAGCGGAACAAAGCCTGCGCTCCGCCACTTCCCTCCCCCGGAAATTCGGAGCAAAAACAAATACGGGCATTGAGAAGCCGCTCCTTTTCCAGCGTCTCCGGCGTCAGTGCAAGCTGTGCGGCAATGTGAACACCCTGCGCTGCGACAGCGCTGTTCATGTAGTTGTATTTGATGTCATAGAGCTTGTTGCGCGACCATTTCTGATGAAAGCGTACTTCGCCGCTGAGAAGCCTCGGGTGATCCATGAAAAAACGTCCGACGAGATCATTCTGATTACCCAGCCCTGCCACTGCGACCTGATTGGATGCCAGCAGCAGACGCGCATTTTCGATGCCTCCGCTTGCCAGCACAAACAGACGAGCCGCGACAGTCATGCGCTTGCCAGTCAGTGTCTGTACACGAACCTGGCGAATCCGTGTGCACAGCGGATCCGGCACGATCTGCGTGACATTCGCGTAGAGAAAAACACGGACATAACGAGCGTTTTGCAATTCGCGACGATAGTGCTTTCCAAAACGTACTGGCGGGCTGAACTGGGAAATCGTATCGCGCACCTTGCCAGTCGTCAGCGGCATGCGCTGCACATCGTTACGTCCGATAGATTGTTCCCAGTACGCCGGATCAAAATTCAATGGCCCCAGCTTGAGTACGTCATGCGTGCGGTGATAAAACGGCTCGAGATGCGCGAGACCAAATGGCCAGCCGCTGTGAGGTACCCAGTCCCGTTGTTGAAAATCCCAGGCATCCAGTGGCCGACTCCAGCCGCCCCAGCAATTGCTGCTCCCGCCGAGGAATCGCGCGCGGCAGCCATCGGCGAACTGATAATTCAAGCCCGTCGCTTTACCGCGATACAAATCCCTCGTTTGTTGATCGGGCTCCAGTCCGCCGCTCTCAAGAAGACAGGTATCGATACCCTGCTTTTCCAGCTCGCGAGCGATGGTAATGCCCGCAACACCCCCGCCGATGATGCAAACGGTAGCGATCAGTGCTTTGCCATCACTGATCTGACGTGTATCGATGAACATATCGGCTCCTGTTTAATCGTGTCGCCACTGTCTCAGCTTGTTTCGTGCGCGCTGCACCATCTGACCCGAAAGCAAGGCTGGCTGGTTTAACGAACGTGGCCAGGAACGGAAAATTACCGCGCGGTATAAGGCTTGCCGTTGCGCGCCAAGACGAACCTTGTAATCGTAAAAACCCCAGAGAAAATGAAAGTACTGTGCACCACGCTCGATAGCAGCTTCTATCGTCAGAGCACAACACAAGAATCCCAGCCGGAGATCATCATGGCGCGGATCATGCGCAATGACGTGCATGAAGACTGAATTGCCAAGTCGGGTGCACAGAAGGCCAGCACAGATCTCTCCGTTGATTTCAATGACGGATATCTGCCCGCACTCCATGATCAATGCACGCAGACATTGCGTTTCGTTCGTATCCATGTTGAACGAACGCCCTTTGTGGATCATGCGCGCCCGGTTCATCTGCAGGACGCGCTCAAACTGAGTGTCAGTGATATCTTTTGCATCGATTTGACGAAACTGAAGATCCGGTTGCTTGCGGCAGCTGCGCCGGTAGTGATAGCGTAATTTTTCACGCGTCTGCGATGACAGACTCGCCCGCCATGCCTCCGTTGTTTCGGGCAAAGACAGAAGATAATCCTCTGAAAATTCTGTTTCTAACATCGGCAATCGCCGGAAAGAACCGTCAATCCAAAGGGCATGCAACTGAATTGCATCGACTTTCGGATACGAAGCGAA
>JAULVH010000056.1:0-3020 GCA_032111105.1 Burkholderiaceae bacterium
AAAGCAAAAACCAGTAGGTCTGGACGATAATAGTTTAGCTCTGCTTTGATTGCCGCATCATCCGTGAAACCAAAGTGCGGGACTTGTGCGCCAATCACCCCGAAGTTTGCCAAGGCCACGCCGCCGGTCGATCTCCGAGTAGAAACGGAAGTCAAAACTACTGGGCCATTCTTAGCAACCAAATCAACGTAGGCCTTGGGCTCAGGGAAGTCCGACCCAAAACATCCGATACCGGTGCTGGCCGACTTCAGCGAAAACACGGCGGACATGCCGTCAGAGACTAACTCAAACGTACCCCCATCTGGTTGAATCAAGGCGCATACACTGACTTTGTCGAATCTATTGGAATCGTTGGCTGATAAGCGCAGGGATGCGCCCGCCTGATTGGTCGACAGCTGGTGCCCGGAAAGACCGAAAAATGGAATAGAATGTGTTGCAGTCAAGTTATTCAGATAGGTTCGTACTTCCCATCCAGAGGACTGGGTCACAGTCATCTGCCTTGGGGCATAACCTTTGTAAATCACGCCTGGAGCCATGACCCCGCGCCCAGCGTTTCCATAACGAAGCTGGAGCCGCTCACGCCATGAGCCACTGATATTGTCGGCAGCACTGTGGCTGTCGCCGATTTGAATAATCAATACTGAATCTGATCCGGGAGCTTTATGCAATCGGTCTAGTTTGTCAAAAACTGAAGCAAGCGACTCCCATCCATAAAGCGAACCTTTCGGGTTCGAATTAGCACGAACTTCCTGATTCATAAGCATACCCACCAAACCAATCGTCAGAAACTGTAAAAACTTCACTTGGCGTACTCCTTCGAACTAGCCGCACTCCGACGCGCACTGGCGACGCAAATCTTTATACGTTCAATCAATGGCGCGGCAAGGTGAGAATAACCCATAGAAGACATATGTATTCCGTCTTTCGTGCGAAAAAGTAACCGCTTCCCTGTTTTGTTATCAATGTAATACTGATTGTATTGGCCACTTGCGTCAACTGATGCAGGAGCTGTTCTTAGATAGGGGATACGAAGACGCCGCATCTCAGACTCTATCAGCTGGTTGATTGATTCGATACTTGAATTATATTTCGGACTGCGCATGCGTGGTAACCCCATCCAATAGATTTGTGCTTGAGACTCTCCTATGTGCTTTACGTAGGTTGCTATCCGTTGACGGTATATCGTCATCCAGGCCTCTGAAAGCTTAGGATAGGCCCGACCTAAATGCATTATGCCCTGACCGTCATTCGCCCCAATAACCACCACAAATATGTCCACATCATGCTTTGAGAGTGCTTCGTCAGCGCGCTTTTCCAGATTCATATCCCCGTTCAGAGCTATTCCGGTCGAAACCTTGCTGTATTGTAAAATTGAATATTCAGGATTATTCAAAAACTCTCTGTACAGCGCAGCCCATATACCATCACCGAAGCTATCGCCCAAAACTGCTATGACGACAGGCTTACCGGCTGCTATTGCTTTTGCTCTATCCAACGGTAGCGGCGTTTGACACTTATCGGCCGGCGGATCAACCCAAAGCTGTTCGCTGGTAGCTCCGTCAACAGTACTGGCGTGCATTTCATCCAAATGAGAAGGTGATGATTCAATCTTAGTATTTGATAAATTAATTAAGGGACTGTCTCTGCTGACGTGCCAAATAGGATCTTCGCTATAGAACGAAAATGCTATCCAGCATCCTACGATAACGCCCAGTACCAAAACGATGCCTCTGTCGAATAAAACCTTCATTTAGAAGCCTCATTTTTTTCTGCAGACTTTAATAATCGTGACAAGTCTTTTTCAAGGCATGAAGCTTTAACCTCTGCCCAGCCGGTTCTTGCCATTTTCATAGGATTCATCAAATGGTTATCATCAATTATTTTATACCATGCGTGAACGACATTAATTACAGGCTCTGTTGCCTGATTAACCTTTAATTGATCTGACCAATCCCTAAGCGCTGCAGCATTAAACACAGAAAGAATGATGCTGACATAGATAAAAACACGTAAAGCCCAGAAGAGTCCGTCCCTATCTCCTGCAGTGCTTGGACTCAAGTCAAGAGGTGAATCGCCAAATTGTAGGCCGGTCATAATAAATGTCCTTACTAAAACTGATAGTAGATGAAAGCCGCGACACCTTCAGGCCTCAACGCTTCTATAACAAGCATCCAAATTGAAGCCATTAAAGCAACCTGCCACGCCTTTAGATTACATAAACGAACCGCGATTCTTTGCATTAGATTGTCAGGGACAAAATGAAAGCACATACCAAAAATTATCAATACAACCATCCAAATAGAAATACTGGTTACTGGTTCAGCCGGATAAACGAATCCTTTGAAATAGGAAATTGTATCGCTGAAGTTTTCTAGCCGGAAAAATATCCAAGCGAATGTTACAAAATTAAAAGTAAGCACAACACCAATCCACTGGGGAACTTTCTTGATGTTCGGGAATGAATTCTTTCGCACTTCACTCCATATCCTCTCCATCGCAAGTATTGATCCATGCAATACTCCCCAAATTACAAAATTCCAACTTGCTCCATGCCAAAGCCCACCAAGAAACATTGTCAGGAAGAGAGCGATGCATAGACGACGTAATCCATGCCGGGATCCGCCGAGTGAAATATATAAGTAGTCCCTTAGCCATGATGACAGACTGATATGCCAGCGGCGCCAAAAATCCTGCAATGAAGACGCACGGTACGGTTGATTAAAATTCCGTGGAAATCGATATCCTAAAAGCCCTGCGAGACCAACAGCCATGTCACTGTAAGCTGAAAAATCACAATAGATTTGCACTGAATATGCGTACGATCCGAAAAGAAGAGCTGCGCGACTTTGACTAGAGGGATCCGCAAATACGGGGTCTACGAGACCAGATGCTAGCTCTGTAGCTATTACGACTTTTTTAAACAAACCCCATAATATTAGAACGACTGCAGCCGACGCCTCGCCTCGTGTGATTTTTGGAGCTTGGCTGAATTGTGGTATGAGATGGCTGGCTCTAACAAT
>JAULVH010000057.1:0-1326 GCA_032111105.1 Burkholderiaceae bacterium
CGACTGGAAATTACATCGGTTTTAACTTAAAGTCGGGGTTGTTATTTGCTTATGGATTTGAACAGATTCCAGACAAAAACATAAGCAAAGTGCTTCCTATACTTCAGCTATAGGATTGAATAACCTCATTAACTCTGGGTTGTCCAATTGGCTGTGTCGGATGGCGGTAGAGAAGTGATGACGTTCTGTTTATTAAAGTGCTATCAGGACCCTTCGTATATCCAGATTAAGGTAAGGGCTTTGACATTAGTACAACTAGGTCCTTCATCAAATTATTCAAAACTTTTTTACTTAAGAAATTAAATTAATTTGAATATAGATATTTTATCAATTGCTTTTTTAAATATAGTTTTTTAACTCCATACACAGGAATATTCAAAATGAAAAAGAAAATCGCATTACTATTTTTGGCATTTACCTCAACATCATTTGCTCAAAGCTATGTTGGCATTGAAGGCGGTCTCGGCTTTGCTGACATTGGAGCAAAAGATACTGCTCAAACATTAGCAAATTTAGCTGGTCAAACTGTAAGTTATAAGTATGAACGAGCTACGGTTGCAGGTCGTGTGTATGTCGGTACAGCCTTGGCTAAAGACATCAGAATAGAAGCTGGATATTTTAGCACCGGGAATATTGAGGCAACCTATAGCACAGCTGGTGCTAGTGCAAAAGAAGGATACTCTGTCTCGGGATTTGAATTTTCAGGGATATTCAAACCTGAAACTTCCCCGTTCCTATTTAAAGCTGGTTTTCATAACTCAAAAGTAAACGGATCTGGGTCGATAAGCATTGGCGGAACAACATACGCTGCCAGCACTGAAAGCTCGGGGAATGGATTTCTTGTAGGTCTCGGTTACGAGGACAAGTTTGGCGACGATACTTTTTGGCAGACCGGTATTACTTACTATAATAAAATTGGAGGTACTGACCAGAGTGCTACTCTAGTAGGAATTGGTATTCTCAAAAAGTTTTGAACACGAGAACTACTCTGATTGACACCAATACCAATTTGTTTTTTTTAACTTAAAAAGAATTAAATTTTTGAAGAGAGTGTTCACAAGAACCTCTCCTCAAAACTTGTTCAAATTTTTTTGATTTCAATCACTCACATCAGACAATAAAGAACTTTGGTTTAAAGCTGCTTTTATGAGTAATAATTTCGTACTTTAAATTTTCTTATTTTCCTTAGCTGAATACGTCGCCAAAGCACAAGTTTTAGATGCTGATAGCAATATGACTCCACGTGCTAAATTATTTACCACCCCATGAAAACAAAAAAAAAATCTTCGAAGATATTCAGCGTGTGGTTATTTATCTTGTACTGTC
>JAULVH010000057.1:1336-11424 GCA_032111105.1 Burkholderiaceae bacterium
GTCAGCCATATACCTAAAATGTGAAAATCTAGGAATCGCATGGGACGTCCAAATTCACAAAGATTTAGAATTGATTTTCACCAGCATGAAGAGCCCTGGCGCATTTTCAAATGACTCCGTTTGGAAAATTGTCCATTTTGGGGACCGATACATCAAGGGGAATTTCGTTTACAAAGATAAAGAAAACAACCAGACAAAGGTCTCAGATAGATTGGTTTTGACGCTCGATCGACATGATTCTAATCTGTATTGGGGTCGCTCTGAAAACGAAGTAGGACCTTTTAGCTGTCAAAAAATTGATCAAAAATTTTAAAACACACACTTATTTCGTAAATCAATAGCGATTGATTAACAAATGAGATTTTTTTTTAAGTATTCTTAGCCACCTCTTTTCTCATACCAAACTCCAAACGATTCCATTAGTCTGTTTCTCTGATATTCAATATTTTTGTCAGAGGAGGTAATGCTAAACAAATAGCCTGTCACCCCATCTCACTCACTCACCATCCCCCCATTTCACCTCAGCTATAATTGGCGTGGCGCTTTTTCAGCATGGAAGGTCAAGCGTCTCGCCGTAGTTCAATGGATAGAACGAGTGCCTCCTAAGCGCTAGATACAGGTTCGATTCCTGTCGGCGGGACCACATTAGGCATAGCCTACTGACAAAGCTTCTCCAATAACAGCTCATCCGAACTGCCTTTGCGCACGGAAATTAGCCTTAGCGCTGTTTCCATAGCGCCCACCAATTCACCCTCTGCATTTTTCCGGCTGTATTTCAGCACCTGCTCTGAGCCAGTTTTGCGGGCATCACAGTCTATCGTTGTAAGTGCTTTCTCTGAGAGCAGTTGCTTGCCCTCGAGGTTGGTAACTGGACTCGGGTAATTAGTCAGTGTCCACAGTTTTAGCTGCCTACCCGTGCGGCTTACAAACTTAGCGTCGTAAAGCTCATCGGTATCAGCTGAACGTTGGTACAAGACCCACTCGGCTAATGCCGGCGTAGCAGCCGCCAACATCACCATGCAGATAAATAACTTTTTCATTAATTGAGCTTTCGTGGCTTGCCGAAATCACCTTCTTTGGGAAAAAGAAAAGTCGTCTTGCTGGGGCCCATGCCAATAATTTGGACGGTTGCACCTTCTTCGCCTGCTGATCCGTCGTAATGCACACCGCCCGCTGGATGAAACATGTAGCTACCCGCCTTCAATGGCACGGTGGCCTCTGGATCCCAGCTATCATCTTTACCCGCATTCCATGTGCCCTGAATGACTGTCACATGCCGATCTTCCCCATGAAAATGCGGTGAGCTCATAACACCGGGTGGAAAATAAGCCCGCAGAACATACATTCCAGGCTTGGAAGGATCGCCATAAATCACGGCCAGTTTTACACCGCGTCCCGCATCTCTCCAGGCTACATTTTCTGGCAAGGTGACCTGAAAATCTTTCTCGCTGGGAGCAGAGTAACTAGGAGACATGGCCAGCACGAAAGTGAGGCCTAGGGCGGATAAAAGAAAACGCGATTTGATCGACATAAAAGCACCTTCATAGTGAGAGGGTAGGAGGTAGATAATTACTTGCCGACAACATAACACAGGTCGTAGCATCCACATCCACGAGCTGATTTATCGCCTTCATTGCCAACCAAAAGATGAAAGTTCCAAGAACAGAGGCATAATTCCACCTGGCATCACCCCGTCCAACCTTGCCAACCGGCATATCAACAAAAAGGAAAAACATGAAGCTGGTACGTTATGGCCGCCCCGGCCACGAAAAACCGGGTTTGATAGACAACGATGGCAAGCTGAGAGATCTCTCGGACATCGTCGACGATATCAGTCCAGATGCGCTCTCCCCTAAGTTCCTCGCAAAACTAAGCAAAGTCAAAGCGGACCGTTTGCCGCTCGTGCGTGGCAAGCCTCGCTATGGCGTGCCGGTATCGCACGTAGGAAAAATCATCTGTATCGGTTTGAATTATTCAGATCATGCGGCTGAATCAAATATGCCCATACCTGCAGAGCCGATAGTCTTCATGAAAGCCATCACTGCGCTAAATGGCCCGAATGATGATGTGATGCTGCCCAAAGATTCCGTCAAATCCGACTGGGAAGTTGAGTTGGGTGTGGTGATAGGAACCAAAGCACAGTACGTAAGCGAGCGCCAGGCGCTTGAATATGTTGCTGGCTATTGCGTCGTCAATGATTTGTCTGAGCGTGAATACCAACTCGAGCACGGCCCTCAGTGGGACAAAGGCAAAGGTTGCGACACATTCGGACCGGTAGGCCCCTGGCTGGTAACAAGGGATGAGATTCCTTATCCACAAAAGCTGGGTATGTGGCTCGATATCAATGGTAAGCGTATGCAAACCGGCAGCACCAAGACCATGATTTTCTCAGTGGCGAAAATCGTCAGCTATCTGAGTCGTTTCATGACACTGATGCCGGGTGATGTGATTGCTACTGGTACGCCTCCCGGTGTGGGCATGGGCATGAAGCCTAAGCGTTTCTTGGTTCCTGGTGATGAGATTGCACTGGGCATACAAGGTTTGGGAGAGCAGCACCAAACCGTGCTCAAGTACAAAAAAGCCCGGTAATAAAGGTAAGCGATAAACTGCCTAACGGATGCGGAGCTTACTCCGCATCCGGCTGATTTGATGGCGAGGCGGCCGCAAAGGCGTCTAATTCTAAGCAGTGTGTATTGATTTGCATAAGCGTAGTTAAGCTACTGATGTCGCAATTCATGCGTTGCGCATTCGCGATCTGCGGCACCAGAAAACAATCTGCCAGACCAGGCGTATCACCGAAACAAAATTTTCCACGTCGCACATCGGCAGCCAGTGTTTTTTCTATACTTGCCAATCCTTGCTCTACCCAATGACGGTACCAACGGTTCTTGTCTTCCTCGCTCAACTGCATATCACCTACCAAATAACGCAACACCCTAAGATTGTTCAGCGGATGAATATCGCAGGCAATCGACAATACCAAACTGCGTATCCAAGCTCGGTCCAGTGAACTACTTGGTAAGAGTGGCGGTGTGGGATACACCTCTTCAAGGTACTCAATGATGGCTAGCGATTGCGTCAGCGTAGTTTGAGAATCGTCTAAGGTTAAGGAAGGTACCAGCGCATCGACGCTTAGCTTGCGATACTCATCTGAGAACTGCGCTCCCTCGACCAGATGTACTGGTACTGTCTCATAAGGCAATCCTTTGAGATTCAATGCGATGCGCACACGGTAAGACGCCGAACTACGAAAATAGCTATAGAGTTTCATGGATGCGCGGGAATGGTTATCAGCCGCCCAGATAGGCTTCAACGACTCGTGTATCTTGCAAAAGATTAGCTGCCGTATCATTCAACACGATACGACCACTGTCCATCACATAACCTCGCGTAGCGACCGACAATGCCTGCCTGACATTTTGCTCGACTAAAAAAATGGTAATCCCCTGATCTGCGACTTTGCGTATGACGTCGAATATGCGCTCAACCATTAGCGGCGCTAATCCCATGGATGGCTCATCAAGCAATAATAATTTTGGATGACTCATCAATGCACGCGCCATTGCAAGCATTTGTTGCTCACCACCAGACAAGTTACCCGCCAGTTGAGCTTCACGTTCTTTTAATCGAGGAAAAATACCAAACCAGTAATCAATATCGGCCTCTATCGCCGGCTGATCATCACGCAGATAAGCACCCATGAGTAAATTCTCGCGAATAGTCATGCGAGAAAAAACACCGCGACCTTCTGGCACCATCACCAACCCCAGCTCGGGTAATTTATGTGCGGGCATGCGCTCAATACGCTGGCCCAGATAGGTAATATCTCCACCTACATCAGATGCTGCCAATGTGTTTGTGATAGCTTTTAAAGTGGTGGTTTTACCTGCGCCGTTAGCTCCTATGAGCGTCACTAATTCGCCGGCCTGCACATCGAGATCGATTCCTTTGACAGCTTCGATACCGCCAAACGATACCGTAAGATTACGAATGCTAAGCAGCGTAGTAAGGGGTGCGCTCATGCTGCCTCTCCGCCAAGGTAGGCTGCAATCACAGCAGGATGCTGCTGCACTTCTGTTGGTGTGCCTTCGGCGATGATTTTGCCGTAATCCAGAACAGACAAACGATCACACATACCCATCACCAGTTTCACGTCGTGTTCAATCAATAAAATCGTGGTGCCCTGCTCTCGTATAGCCAACAACAATAGTCTCAGACTTTCTTTTTCAGTGGCATTCATACCCGCGGCTGGTTCATCCAAGGCTAGCAGCAAAGGATCCGTCGCTAAGGCGCGCGCAATCTCTACACGCCGCTGGTCTCCATACGACAGATGCCGCGCCGTGCGAGCTGCCAGGTGAGCGATGCCTACAAATTCGAGTAGCTCTCGCGCACGCTGATCAATAGCCGCTTCTTCGTCGCGCGCTGCGCGATGACGCAGTACCGCACCGATTATTCCCTGATGGGTACGTACATGTCGGCCGACCATCACATTTTCCAGTGCAGTCATATCGCCAAACAAACGAATGTTTTGAAACGTTCGTGCTATGCCCGCACGCGCTACTTCATGAGGTGATGAAGGCGAATACGCACGACCATCTAATTCAAACTCACCTTCATCCGGTTGATAGAGCCCTGTGATCACATTAAACATGGTGGTCTTGCCCGCACCATTCGGACCTATGAGCCCGTAGATCTGGCCGCGTAAAATCGCCAGACTCACATCCGATAAAGCCTGCAAACCACCAAAGCGTTTGCCCGCGCCCACTATACGCAAGAGATGAGTCGTCATGCTTTGATACCTGCAGCAGTAAGCGCCGGATCTTCTGGTATCAATCGGTCTTCATGTCGAGGTGAAGGCCACAAACCAGAAGGACGCATCAGCATAATCAACACCAACGCCAACCCATATAAAAGCTGACGCAATACTTCAGCCGCTATCCAAATCTGACCGAACAACATCATCTGCATAGGCTCAACGGTATGACGCAATACTTCAGGCAAAGCAGCGAGTAATATCGCACCCAATACCACGCCAGGTATATGACCTATACCTCCCAACACAACCATGGCAAGCACAGCAATCGATTCAGTCAGGGTAAACGATTCGGGGGATACAAATCCCTGAAAGGCGGCAAACATGGCACCTGCAACACCTCCAAAAGAAGCTCCCATAGCAAAGGCCAGTAACTTCACATTACGTACATTAATACCCATGGCTTTGGCTGCGATTTCATCTTCGCGTATAGCTATCCATGCGCGACCCAAACGTGAATGTTGCAAGCGTCGTGAAATGAAAACCGTGATTACACACAAAACCAAAAATAAAAAATAATACGCATTCACAGAAGGCATCTCGAAACCAGCCAACTTCACCAAGCCGCCGCTACCTGCTTCGCCTGCCAGCGATACCGAACCCAACCGAACGGGATCAATGAGATTAATTCCTTGAGGGCCATTGGTAATATTTACCGGGCCGTTAAGATTGTTCATAAAAATGCGAATGATCTCGCCAAAACCTAAGGTGACGATGGCGAGATAATCACCGCGCAGCTTCAAGGTTGGCGCACCGAGTATGGCACCGGCCAAACCTGCAATCACTGCGGCTAATGGCACAATTAACCACACAGATAAATGAAAACCTTGAGAGACAACGTCTGCAGGAAGTATCGCTATTAAAAATTCTGCAGCTGCGGGGAATTCCATTTGTAGTGATTCAATGACGACTACAAATTGCGGCGAGGCGAGTAAACCAGCGATGTACGCACCAATGGCAAAAAAGGCGATGTACCCCAGATCAAGTAATCCGGCAAAACCAACGACTATATTTAATCCCAGAGCCAGCAGTATGTAGAGCAACGCAACATCAATAATGCGTACCCACGAATTACCAAACTGCGACGCAATGAAAGGAAAGGCTATCAGCGCAAGTACCAACAGACCACGCCCGAGCAATGACTCTTGAAAAAAAACTTGTAGATTTTTTGTCTGCATTGATTACTACCTATGAACGGTCTGCGACACGCTCACCCATGATGCCGGAGGGTCGCACGGTTAACACCAGTATCAATACGATAAACGCAAAAATATCTTGGTAATGGCTACCCAAGACACCTCCCGTCAGATCACCTATATAGCCCGCGCCCAAACTCTCTATGAGCCCCAGCAATATTCCGCCCAGCATGGCGCCGTAGATATTTCCAATACCACCTAACACGGCCGCTGAAAAAGCTTTTAGCCCAGGCGTAAAGCCCATGGCAAATTGTACCGACGCATAGTTTGCGCCCCACATCACGCCAGCCACTGCAGCTAATGAAGCTCCGATGGCAAACGTAAAAACAATCACGCGATTGGAATCGACTCCCATTAATGCCGCTACACGAGGATTCTCTGCGACGGCACGCATAGCGCGACCCATACGCGTGCGCTCAACTAGCAGCGTTAGAACGATCATCGAAACTGTCGCTAATATCAGGAGTAATACTTGAGTGGGTGTGATCAAGGCACCCAGTATGTGTAACGGTTCCGTTGGTAAGACTTGAGGAAAAGGCAAAGGATTACGACCCCAGATCATCATCGCGAATGTTTGTAAAAGTATGGAGACGCCTATCGCTGTAATCAGTGGCGCTAGTCGTGGCGCATTGCGAAGTCGACGATAAGCAATGCGCTCTATTAAAACGCTCACACCTATACAAACAGGAATCGCACCGGCTATGGCAAGTGCCAGCTGAACAATGCCAGGCAAATCAGGCGCAACATGCCCAATGATTTGTAGCAAAGTCCAACCCACCATAGCACCGACCATCAACACGTCGCCATGGGCAAAATTGATCAGGTTGAGTACGCCATAGACCATGGTGTAACCCAACGCAATCAATGCATACATGCTGCCCAGCACCAAGCCATTAAATAACTGCTGTAGCAATATTTCCATAAGAATCCGTTAATAGCGCAAGCCGATTCAGGCCGTTGCCGGGCGAGGGTTGAGCCCTTTGGGGAGTGGGAATGTCACGTGCTCTTCGACGCCATCTAAATTGCGCACGCTGCCTATGCCCATAGATTTCAGCATGGCGACGACTTCTTCTACCAAAATTTCGGGAGCAGAAGCGCCCGCAGTCACACCGATACGATTTTTTCCTACTAACCAGGCCGGATCTATCTGACGCGCGTTATCAACCATATAGGAAGTGACGCCATTTTTTTGGGCCACTTCACGCAAGCGATTGGAATTGGAACTGCTGGGACTACCCACCACTATCACTAACTCAACTTGTGGCGCCATCATTTTGACTGCATGCTGCCGGTTGGTGGTTGCGTAGCAGATGTCACCTTTTTTGGGTTCGGCAATTAATGGAAAACGCGCTTTGAGTGCTGCGATGATTTCGGTAGTGTCGTCGACTGACAACGTGGTTTGCGATACATAGGCTAATCGATCAGGTGACTTCACATGCAAGGTCTGAACATCGGCCACCGTCTCGACCAGGTACATACCTGCATCGCTCTGACCCATAGTGCCTTCGACTTCTGGATGTCCCTCGTGACCGATCATGATGATCTCACGGCCTTCTTCGCGCATTTTGGCGACTTCAACATGAACCTTGGTCACCAGCGGGCAGGTTGCATCAAACACTTTTAAACCACGCTGCTCTGCTTCACTTTTAATTGCTCGCGAAACTCCATGGGCAGAAAATACCAGATGGCTACCTGACGGAACGTCTGCTAGGTCTTCAATAAACACCGCACCCTTGCTACGCAAATCTTCAACCACATAGGCGTTATGAACAATTTCGTGACGCACATAGACTGGTGCGCCGAATTGAGCGAGAGCTCGTTCAACGATTTCAATGGCGCGATCCACTCCAGAGCAAAAACCTCTGGGCTGTGCAAGTAAAATTTCTTTGTCCATATTTTTTCTCCCGCTCACTTTGCCGACAGTCTGGCACCCTAAAGAGCCATTGTCATTGGTATTGCTAATTAAGCATTTCGTCTTGGCGACGGCAACTTGCGTTCCCCCACGTCACATCACGCCAATAATACGAACCTCGAATTTTACGTGCTGACCGGCCAGCGGGTGATTGAAATCGAACAGCGCGTCCTGCTCACCTAGTTCGCGCAATATCCCCGCAAACCGACCTCCGCCGGGTGCGGCGAAATCGACCATGTCGCCAACGGCATAGTCTGCATCAGCATCGGAGTTTTCCCGCAATGTAGCGAGTGACACCCACTTCACAAGATCAGGATTACGCGGGCCAAACGCCTGCTCAGGAGACAACTCAAACACCGTATGCGTACCCTCGGCCAATCCCATAAGGCGCTGCTCGAGAAACGGTGCCAACTGCCCTGCGCCTATCTGCAATGTGGCGGGATTTTCGTCGAAGGTGCTGACGATGGAATCACCTTGCTGAGACGACAAACGGTAGTGAAGCGTGAGGAAAGACCCTTCAGTGATCATAGGTTGTGGTGTAGGCGGTATAAAAGTGCGTAACAAACTAAGTTCGCGCTATTGTAAGCCAGCCATCGCGTAGGAAATTTATGACGTTATCCGATTGCATCGCTAGGCTAGTGTTTTTCTTGGCCACGATTGCTATTTAAGAGCACACCATCTCGGCAATAATTTCCTTACGATTGTGTTTGATATGACAATAAACATGCGCATAAATGATTTACCTGCAGGCGAACGGCCACGTGAGCGCCTGTTGTCTTTGGGCGCTGAGGCACTCACTGATGTAGAGCTTCTCGCCATACTGCTGCATACGGGGACTACCGGTATGGGCGTTGTTCAGATGGCTGAGTCCATCATTGCGCGCTTTGGCTCACTGGCAAAACTCATGACAGCCCCTGCCCGTGCGTTAAACGACATCAAAGGGCTAGGGCCAGCAAAACGCTCTCAAATGCTCGCCGTGCTTGAACTAGGACGGCGCTGTTACGCCGGAGAGATGAAGACTCAGCCTATTTTTCAAACGCCCAAATCACTGCATCATTTTCTGCAAATGCAGTTTGCCGGACAAAAAAGCGAAATCTTCATCGCCCTCTTTCTGGATGTAGAGCACCGCATGATCGCCTGCGAAACCTTATTTAAAGGTACGCTCACTCGTACTGCGATTTATCCCCGTGAGATAGTGCGGCGCGCTCTGGATCACAACGCGGCTGCCGTCGTATTTGCCCACAACCATCCCATGGGCGAAGCCAAACCCAGCGCCATAGACAAAAAGCTAACTTCCGAGCTTAAAAAAGTGATGGATTGCATAGAGATACCCATGCTTGATCACTTAATTGTCAGTGGCACCACCGTTTGGTCCTTCCGAGACCATGGATTGTGCTGAACCCTTGATTTATCAGGAAATTTTGATCAAGCTCGACCGCGGATGAGGCCTCAAAGTGTCACAATGTTAAAGAAATTCGATGATGAGAAACATAAATTGTGAACATTAATAATCAACACAAGACACAATTTTAGTTCGCAAGTCCTTGAAAGATTTAAATATTTTCGATATACTCGCGTTTTTCCAATATTGGATGCAAAAAGAAGGAGTCTGCCGTGGCACGTGAATGCCAAGTAACAGGGAAGAAGCCGATGGTCGGCAACAATGTTTCCCACGCAAACAATAGAACCAAGCGCCGCTTCCTGCCTAACTTGCAGAATCGCCGTTTTTGGGTCGAATCTGAAAACAAATGGGTGCGTATGCGTGTCTCGACAGCTGGCATCCGCGTTATCGATAAACTGGGTATAGACGCAGTGCTGGCTGACATGCGCGCACGCGGTGAAAAGATCTAACGTTTACATTTAAAGGACGACCAAAATGGCTACTAAAGGCCGAGATAAGATCAAGCTGGAGTCAAGTGCGGGTACTGGCCACTTTTACACGACCTCCAAGAACAAACGTACCATGCCTGAAAAAATGGAGATCATGAAGTTCGATCCCAAAGCACGCAAGCATGTCATGTACAAAGAAACAAAGATCAAATAAGTATCTCAGTATAAAAAAAGCCCCGCAAAGTTTGCGGGGCTTTTTTTCGCTCTCGACTATCGCTAGTCGTACAAGCAATGCACGAACTCAGGCATAGCTGCGTAAGCGGTGAGCGAATTGTTG